>JACPQU010000137.1 GCA_016190305.1 Bacillota bacterium | reverse complement strand
GATAACCTGGAGACTTACGCGCTGCGGAAGCTGGAAGAGAAGAACCTGGACTTGATCGTAGGCAACGACGTCGGTCAGGATCGTGGTGTCTTCGGGAGCGACAGCAATACGGTGCTGATCCTGGACCGGCATGGGGGACGAACCCAGTTGCCCCTGCTTCCGAAAGAGGAGGTGGCCGAGCGGATCCTCGATCAGGTGGCTGCCCTGCTCTCCGGCCGGCCGTCCCTGGCCGCCGCCGGTCCCATGGTCCAGCCCCGGGAGCCTCAGGCCTCTCTTCCTGCCGATTCCCTCCCTGAAAACGGTGGCTAATCCGGATCCAGCCTCGCCCCCCCCGATCCTTGCCGAGGTCGCGGTGGCCATCCCCGGAAAGGCCGGGGACCGCCGGTATTCCTACCTGGTTCATCCCCCCATGGCCGGCCGGGTCAAGTGCGGCTCCCGGGTGGTTGTTCCGTTCGGACCGGGCGGCCGCCTTCTGACTGGTTTCGTGCTGTCGGTGGGGGAGGGGGAATCCCCGAGGGCGTCCATTCTCCCGATCGCCGATCTGATCGACGAAGCGCCGCTGATTGGAGACAATCTCCTGGAACTGGCGTCCTGGATGTCGGAGGTTTACTTCTGTTCGCTGGGCAAGGCCCTGACGGTCTTGTTCCCCGGGGGTTCGGGGGCTCGGGCGAGGCTGCTCGCCCACGCCTGCCTGGCAGAAGGCTGGCGCGAGGCCGCCGCCGGGCGATCCATGGACGGGCGGTCGGGTCATGACGCCGGAGTCAATTACGGCCCGCGCCAGGCGGCGGTCATGGAACGCCTCCGGGAAGCGGGGGGGATCCTGCCGGTCTTCTCCCTCATGGAGGATACCGGGGCGGCCCATGCTTCCCTGGCGTCCCTCGCGCGGAGGGGAGTTCTGGTCATCCGGAAGCTCCCGGTGGATCGGGATCCCTTCGCCGGACCCAACGGGCCCGACGCTCTAGCCGCACTTACCGATCCTGCTGCTGCCGCACCGGTCGTTCCCGCCGCTCCGCCCCCCCTTAACCCCGCCCAGCAGGCGGCCGTCGACACCGTCCGGCGGGCGATGGAGGGGGGGGGAACGGGAAGAGGATTTCTTCTCCATGGGGTGACCGGGAGCGGGAAGACCGAGGTCTATCTCGCCCTGGTGGAGGAGGCCCTGCGCCGGGGAAAGTCGTCCATCGTCCTCGTTCCGGAGATTTCCCTTACTCCCCAGACCGTCGGCCGTTTCAGGCAGCGCTTCGGGGACCTGACGGCGGTGATCCACAGCCGGCTCTCCCCCGGCGAGCGGCACGACGCCTGGCGTCGAGCCGGGGACGGTCGGGCCTGGGTTGTCGTCGGCACGAGATCCGCCGTCTTCGCGCCGGTGAAGAGGCTGGGCCTCATCGTTCTCGACGAGGAGCACTCCCCGAGCTACAAGCAAGCGGACGAGCCACGCTACCATGCGGCCGAGGTGGCCATCCGCCGCGGCGTCGCCGAAGGAGCGACGGTCCTCCTGGGGAGCGCGACCCCATCCCTTGAGTCCTACTACGCGGCCAGGGAGGGGAAGCTTGGCCTCCTGGCCCTTCCGGCCCGGGTGGGCGATCTCCGGATGCCCCCGGTGAGCGTGGTGGATATGCGGGAAGAACTGAGGTCCGGCAACAGGGCCCATACCAGCCGGATTCTCCAGGACGCTTTACAGGAAACGCTGGCGCAGGGAGGCCAGGCCATCCTGCTCTTGAACCGCCGTGGGGAGGCCTCTTTTTTGCTGTGCCGCCGGTGCGGCCATGTCCCCAGATGCCCCCGGTGCGAGCTTTCGCTGACCGGCCATCATGGAACGCAGGGGCGGAGCCTGCGCTGCCACTTCTGCGGGCTGCGCCGGGGTTACCCCGGGCGTTGCCCGGTATGCGGCAGTTCTCACTTGCGGGAACTGGGCGCCGGAACCCAGCGGATCGAGGGCGAGTTGAGGGGCTTCTTCCCGCAGGCGGGAATCCTTCGCCTTGATTCCGATTCGGCTTCAGGGAAATGGGGGCATGACCGGATCCTCCGGGAGTTCGCCGAGGGTCGCGCGGGGATTCTCCTTGGAACCCAGATGGTGGCCAAAGGCCTGGACTTCCCCGGGGTTACCCTGGTTGGAATCCTCAACGCCGATACATCCCTCCACCTGCCGGATTTCCGTGCCTCCGAGCGGACCTTTCAGATGATCGCCCAGGTCTCCGGCCGCACCGGCCGCGCCGGCGAGGGGAAGGTGATTCTCCAGACCTACAACCCGGATCACTATGCCGTCACCCTGGCGGCAAGCCACGATTACGAGACTTTTTACAGGGAGGAGAGTAGAATAAGAGGCGTGATGGGGTTTCCACCCTTCTCCCGGCTTGCTGCTCTCCATATTTCAGGCCCCGACGAGGTTATGGTGTCGGCGCGGGCGGAGTTGCTCGCTTCCCGGCTTAGGGAGATCCTGCCCGCCGGGTGCGATCTCCTGGGCCCGGCGCCGGCTCCTTTCCATAAGCTTCGCGGCCGGTACCGCTGGCAGATTGTGCTTCGGGGCCCGGATCGGGAGACGCTGGTGCGCGCCTGCCGGCGAGGCCTCGAAATGCGGGATGCCCGAGGGAAATCAGGAGTCCAATCGAACCGTGCGACCAGGAAGACCCGTAATGATACCGGCGAGACCAACCCGGCCCGGGCGGCTGCGGCGCCGGCCGGGATCCGGGTCACCGTGGATGTGGACCCGGTGGATCTGCTGTAAAACCCGTCGCCATCTTGAGCCTCGATGGATCCGCTCCAAATCCCGCCGGATCCGCTGGCAACTTTTGAATGATGCGGGATGGTCTCGAAAGGAGTCTTGAAGTTGGCCATCCGACAGCTCTCCACCGGCGACGATCCCGTCCTCCGGAAGCGCGCCGCGGAAGTAAATACCTTCGGGGAACGCCTGGCGATGCTCATCGATGACCTCTTCGATACCCTGGAGGCCGAGAACGGGGTAGGGCTGGCGGCGCCCCAGGTAGGGATCTCCCGCCGGATCATCGTCGTAAAAATCGGCGAGGATCGGTTCGAACTGGTCAACCCGATTTTGGAGAAGGCCGAAGGACGGTTCGTCGCCGTGGAGGGCTGTCTCAGCCTGCCGGGCCTTTACGGCGAAGTGGAAAGAGCGGCCCGGGTCCTGGTCCGGGGCCGCGACCGCACGGGGAAAGAAACAACCGTGGAGGGGGACGAACTCCTGGCCCGGGCCCTTCAGCACGAGATCGATCACCTGGACGGGATCCTCTTCACGGATAAGGCCCTTCGTTTCCTGGAGCCCGAGGAGCCGTCCGGCGGGAGGTAGAGGACTTGCGGCTGGTCTTTTTGGGGAGCGGGGATTTTTCCGTTCCGGCCTTGAGGGCGGTGCATGGCGCCGGCCATGAAACGGCCTGCGTGGTCACCATGCCGGACCGTCCAGCCGGTCGCGGGCGGAAACTCTGTCCCACCCCCGCCAAGGAGGCCGCCCTGGAACTGGGGCTCCCGATCTGGCAGCCGGCCCGGATGAGAGGGCCCGAGGCCGAGTTCGCCCTGCGGGAGATGAAACCGGAACTCGGGATCGTGGTGGACTTCGGGCAGATCATCCCGGGCCGGATCCTCGAAATTCCGCCGCTGGGGTTCATCAATCTCCATGCCTCCCTGCTGCCCAGGCACCGGGGGGCGTCACCCATCCAAAGGGCCATCCTGGACGGGGATCCCGTGACCGGGGTGACCACCATGTTTATGGACGAGGGCCTGGATACCGGGGCGATGATCCTCCAGCGCGAGACCCCCATCCGGGCGGATGATACCGCCGGGTCCCTCGGCGCGCGCCTGGCGGAACTGGGCGCCGGCCTGCTGGTCGAGACCCTCGATCAGCTCTCCGGGGGACGGGCTCCCCGCCGGATCCAGGACGATTCGTTGGCAACTTACGCTCCGAGGCTGCGGAAGGAAGACGGCTTGGTTCGATGGACAGGCGCTGGAAAGCAAGTATATAATCAAGTTCGAGGTTTGGATCCATGGCCTGGCGCTTATACTTTCTGGCGCGGTTCAAGGCTGAAGATCCTGAAGGTGTCGCTCGAAAGATCACCGGAAACCAGGGCATCCGATCCGGTGGAAACCGATTCAAAAAAAGGAAAGTTCGCGACGGGGACAGAGACGGGAATGGAGACTGGTGCGGGGACGCTTCCGGAGACGGGAACGGCCCCGGGTGGGACCCCGGGCGCGATCCTGAAGGTCATCCGCGGAGTCGGTTTCCTGGTATCCACCGGAGATCGGCCGATCCTGATCGAACGGGTCCAGCCCGAAAACGGCAAACCGATGGGAGCCTGGGACTTCGCCAACGGATACGGCGTCGCACCCGGTGAACGATTCGAACCATATCCCGCCGAACAATAAAATTTCGGCCGTAGAAACGGCCGCAAACCCTATTCTGGTTCCTGACCCATTCGAATAATGACTTTGGGAAGGAGGTCACCGACCAAATGTTTTATTTTGACCCCCTTTATTATGTTTTGATCTTACCGTCCCTGGCCTTGGCCCTCTACGCCCAGTCCAAGGTGAAAGGCACCTACGCCAGGTACCTCAGGGTGCAGGCCCGCAGCGGGTATACCGGGGCCAAGGTGGCCCGGGAGCTGCTGCGCCGGAACGGCGTGGACGGAGTGGAGGTCGAGGCTTCCCGCGGGGAACTCTCCGACCACTACGATCCCCGCAGCCGCAAGATCCGTCTTTCCCACGCGGTCTACGAAGGGACCTCCCTTTCGGCGCTGGGGATCGCGGCCCATGAGACCGGGCACGCCCTCCAGCACCACGAGGAGTATGTGCCTCTGCACATGCGCTCCCTGATCGTCCCGGTGGCCGGTTTCGGATCCAACCTGGCCTTCCCGCTCTTCTTCATCGGGATCATCGCCAGCGTGGAGTTTCTGCAGACCCTGGGGATCCTGCTTTTCACCGCGGCGGTGGTGTTCACCGTAATCACCCTGCCGGTGGAGTACAACGCGAGCGGCAGGGCGCTGACCCTTCTTGCCGACGGTGGGTTTCTCGGCCGCGAGGAAGTGGATGGGGTGCGCCGGGTTCTGGGGGCCGCCGCTTTGACCTACCTTGCCGCCACGGCGATGGCGTTGTCCCAGTTGCTTTACCTGCTGGTCATGCGGAGCCGCCGGGACTGATATGCTGCGCCTGATCATCCTGCCGGTGGCCCTGTTCGTACTCTTAGGCCTGCTCGTAATTCCCGCAGCCTTCACCACCCGATCCTTCCTGAACCTCTTTCAGATCCCGGGTGAGATCTTCCGGGTGATGGGACAAAAGGCCCTGAGGCGGAATCACGCCCTCGAGCACGCCACCATCAACGTGCTTGAGGAAAGATACGGGCGGGGAAAGCTGGCGGGTTCCGCTTGCGAGGAAGGTTTCAGGTTGTGGGGCTTTCGGAACCTCGGCGCCCCGGTGCTCGAGGAGGCGTCCCGAACCGGCCTGGCGCGGCTGAGGGCGGGGGAGAAGAGCTTGGCCATCCACGACCGCTGCGGGACCAGCCTCATGACCGCCAACCTGATCTCCTCGGTGGTGTTCCTGCTCCTCCTCTGGCGGACCGGCCTGTTCAACCTCGCCGCGCTGGTGGTGACCCTTCTGCTGGCCAACCTGGTCGGCCCTCTCTTCGGTCGGGCCGTGCAGGGCTACTTCACCGTTTCCACCGATGTGGAGGATATGGAAATCGTTGGGGTAGAATATGGCCCGGAATTCCCGGGACCGTTGCCGTTGTCTCCCAGGTGGGCCCTGATTCGAACCTCCAATCTCAGGGCCGGCTTGCGCTCCTGACAGGGCCCGGCAGGGTCCCGAGCGGAGGGTGGCCTTGCTCGTGAGATCCCGCCTCAACCCGCCCGACCCCCGGGCCATCGCGTTCGACGTGCTGCACCGGGCCGATCAGGGCGGGGCTTTCGCCAACCTGCTCTTGGAACGGAAGCTGGAGGCTCCCGGCATGGATCCCCGGGACCGCGCCCTGGCCACCAGCCTGGTCTACGGGGTCCTCAAGTCGATCTTTTCCCTGGACCTCGTCCTGGGCCGGCTTACCCGCCGCAAGCTGGAATCGCTGGATCCCGCAGTGCGGACGCTCCTGAGGCTGGGGGCCTATCAACTTTTATACATGGACCGGGTGCCGTCCTATGCCGCCGTAGGTGAAACGGTCTCCCTGGCCCGGCGGAGAGCCCCGCGGGGAAGCGAGGCGCTCGTCAACGCGGTCCTCCGGAGAGCGTCCGGGGAGGGGAAAAGGATCCTGGCGGAAACGGTGCCTTCCCTGGAACATGACCCGGTCGAGCACATTGCCCTCTCCTTTTCCCACCCCCGCTGGCTGGTGCGGCGCTGGGTGGAGCGTTTCGGCCCCGCGGGCGCCAGGGCCCTGGCCGAGGCTGACAACCGCCCTGCCCCCCTGACCCTGCGGGCCAACCTCCTCCGGGTGGACAGGGCGGAACTGGCCGCCGTCCTGGCCGAGGAAGGAATCCGGACCTCCCCCTGCACTCACGCCCCGGAAGGTCTGAGGGTGTGCGAAGGCGCGGGTGCGGATGGCGGCATCGGAGGATCCCGAGCCTTCGGGGACGGGCTCTGCACCGTCCAGGACGAGGGCGCCATGCTCATCGCCCCGCTCCTCGAGCCTTCCCCTGGCCGGCTGTTCGTCGATGTCTGCGGCGCGCCGGGGGGAAAAAGCACCCACCTCGCGGAGCTTGCCCGGGATCAGGCCAGGGTCGTGAGTTGCGATCCGTCGCCGGCGAGGCTGGCGCTGGCGGAAAGAGCGGCAAAGCGGCTCGGGATCACCAGGATGGAGACGCTGGCGTCCCGGGCGGAGGATCTTCCGGGGAGGTTGACCGACGCTATGGCAGGCGTGGCCCCGGCCGGTTTAGGTACAGCCGGCGCGGGCGCCGCGGATCGGGTGCCGGCCGATGTGCCGTCGGCGGACGGGGTGCTGGTGGATGCTCCATGCTCCGGGCTCGGGGTGCTCCGACGGAAACCCGACAGCCGCTGGCGGCGCGAGGCCGGCGATCTGGAAACCTGCGCCGCGGAGCAGAAGAGGATCCTGCGGGGGGCTTCCGGATTGGTCCGGCCCGGAGGCCTTCTGGTTTATGCGGTTTGCAGCATGGAGCCGGAGGAGACCGACCGGATCCGGGACTGGTTCCTGCAGAGCGTTCCTTCATTCCGGCCGGCGCCCATGGTTTCCGGTCCCCCTTATGACGATCTCTTCATGGAGGCGGGGGATCGGCCGGAAGGGATCCTTCGTCTATACCCTCATGTTCACGGAACCGATGGATTTTTCGCCGCCAGGTTCCGCCGGGAAGGTGCCTGAACTTGGCCGTTGAGCCTTTTCATGTCAAAGGGAAATCGAAATGTGAACTCGAAGGTTTTTTCCTTCGGTTAGGGGAACCGGCATTTCGGGCCAAGCAAATGATGGAATGGATTTACCAGCGGGACGTGGCCGATTTCACGGAAATCCCGGTCTTCGGCAAGGGCCTGAGGGAAACCCTTCAGATGAAGGCCCGGATCGGCAGGCTGGCCCTGATCGAACGAATGATCGACCAGGAGACCGGGGCGATCAAGCTCCTCCTGGGGCTGGATGATGGGGAACAGGCGGAGTGCGTACTTCTCTCCTATCGCTACGGGCTCACCGTTTGCATCTCCACCCAGGTCGGATGCCGGATGGCTTGCCGCTTTTGCGCCTCCGCCGGGAGAGGGCTGGCCCGTAATCTGGATGCCGGGGAGATGATCGACCAGGTTCTGGCGACCAGGCGCTACAACCCGGCGGGGGGCGGGCTTCCGACCCGGATCGTCCTGATGGGTACGGGGGAACCCCTCGACAACTATGACCAGTCCCTGGCCCTGATCAGGCTGGCCGGCGATCCGTCGGCGCTGGGGATCAGCCTCCGGCGGATCACCCTCTCGACCTGCGGGCTCGTCCCAGGGATCTTAAGGCTGGCGGAGGAGCGGCTCCCCATCACTTTGGCTGTCTCGCTCCACGCCCCCCGCGACGAAACCAGGTCTTCCCTGGTGCCGGTGAACAGGCGTTACCCCATCCGGGAGTTGCTGGATGCCTGCCGGATCTACGCACGCAAGACAGGCCGGAGGATTACTTTCGAATACCTCTTGCTGAAAGGGATCAACGATTCCCGGGCCGATGCCCGGCTGCTGGCCGAACAACTCAGGGAATTACCTTCTCATGTCAACCTGTTGCTTTATAACCGGGTGGATGCGCTTCAAAAAAACTCAGCTTCATTTGAATCACCGTCCCGTCCCGAGGCCGAGTCTTTCCAGCGGGAGCTGGAAATGCTGGGGGTAGGATGCACCATCCGGCGCAGTCTGGGGGTAGAGATCGAAGCCGCTTGCGGGCAGCTCCGCCGGCGGGCGGCGGCGAGGGGGGAAGGAACTTGAAGACGGGGTCATGCTCTGACGTGGGGCGGACCAGGGAGAGGAACGAAGATGCTCTGGTGGTCCTTCGGCTTCCCGGTTCTTCTCAGCCCGAACTCCATCTCCTCGGCGTCGCGGATGGAATGGGCGGACACCGCGCCGGGGAGGTAGCCGCGGCCCTTGCCATTGATACCGCCCGAAAGTGGGTGGAGGATCATCACGGGCCACGCGACGCGGAAGGCCTGCGCGCTCTCCTGGTCAGGCTGTTCAACGATGCGGAGAAGAATGTGCTGGATCAAGCCCGCCGCGATCCATCCCTGGATGGGATGGGCACCACGTTGACCGTGTCCTTGATCTGCGGGGGTATGGTGGCTGTTGGACACGTGGGGGACAGCCGGGCCTACCTCCTCCGGGGCGACCGGCTGGAGTTCCTGACCGAGGACCACTCGGTGGCGGGGGAGTTGATTCGTGAAGGAACCCTCTCCCGGGAAGAAGCGCGTTCCCATCCCGGACGGAACATCCTGACCAGAGCCCTGGGGATGCAGGGGGAGATCGAGGCCTTCACCGGCTGCTTTGCGGTGCGGGAGAAGGACTGGATCATTCTTTGCAGCGACGGTCTGACCGCCGTGGTCTCAGACGAAGAGATCTTTAGTACCGTGAAAGGATCCGCGGAACCCCAGGAGGCCTGCCATTCCTTGGTGGACCTGGCCAATCAGCGGGGAGGACCGGATAATATCACGGTGGTCGCAGCGGTGATCGAGGAGGCGGACATGGGGGACAGAGACGAGTCCGAGCCGGTTTCCGAACGGCGAGGTGACATCGTTGATCGGTAAAAAGCTGGGTAACCGGTACATCCTCCTCAACCGTGTCGGCGGAGGGGGAATGGCCGTCGTTTATAAGGGGCGGGACACGGTTCTCAACAGGGTGGTGGCCGTGAAGGTTCTCCGGGCCCCCTTGACCGAGGACGAGGTCTTTATCCGCCGCTTCCGCCGTGAAGCGGAGGCGGCGGGAGGGCTGGCCCATCCCAATATTGTGAACATTTACGACGTGGGCCAGGACGGTGAATGGTATTACATCGTCATGGAATACGTCGAGGGCCAGACCATGAAAGAGATTATTAAGGCCAAAGGCCGCCTGGCCCTGCCGGAGGTCCTCGAGATCGGAAGACAGATCGCGAGGGCCCTGGTGCACGCCCATGCCCACCAGGTCATTCACCGGGACATCAAACCCCACAATATCCTGATCACCGTCGATGGCCTGGCCAAGGTGACCGACTTCGGGATCGCCCGGGCCTCCACGGGAGGCACGATCACTCACACCGACTCCATCCTGGGATCGGTGCATTACGTTTCACCGGAGCAGGCCAAGGGAGACTTCGCCGGGGAAAAGTCGGATCTCTACTCGCTGGGGGTCGTCCTCTACGAGGCCTTGACGGGCGAGCTGCCCTTCACCGCCGACTCGGCGGTCGGCGTCGCGATGAAGCACTTGCGTGAGAACCCCAGGTCTCTGCGGAGCCTTTTGCCGGGATTCCCCCAGGATGTCGAGCGCCTGGTCATGCGGGTGCTGGAGAAGGATCCCCGGAAACGGCCCGGCAGCGCCTCGGAGTACCTGGTCCAGCTGGAGACGGTCCTCGCCAAGCATGGGAGCTCCTTTCCGACCCTGGCGGGCCATGACTTTCAGGGTAACGGTAAGACCCGGGAGGTGGACGGGGAGGTCCCCGACGAGATGCACCATACTGTATCCTGGTCGAAGGGGGCCGGCGGCACCAGCGCCGGCGGGGGGTCAGGAGGATCCAGGGGAGCCAGGGGCTCCGGCGGCAGGGACGGAAGGGGCCAGGCGGAGCGCGGCACCGTGGGTAATCCTGCCGGCAAGGATCGGCGAACTCCCCGGAAACCGCGCACCTGGCTGAAGCTCCTCCTGTGGTCCCTGTTTCTTTTTCTCCTGGTAGGGCTGATCACCTATGGTTTCTACTCCTTTCAAAGCCTGCTCCAGGTTCCCGAGGTGGAGGTGCCTTCCCTGATCGGAAGGTCCCAGATCGACGCCGAGCGTGAGCTGTCACGCCTGGGCCTCGAACGTCAGATCGTGGGAGAGGAGTTCCACGAAACCTATCCCAGGGGAACGGTGGTTTCCCAGCGCCCGGAAGCCGGTACGAAGGTCAGGCAGGGCCGTCCGGTGGAACTGATCCTGAGCAAGGGCCGGGAACTGGGCAAGGTGCCGGAACTGGAAGGGCTTTCCCAGGTGGAGGCCGAGACCCTGATCAAGAATGAGAATTTCGAGGTCGGCCGCATCGACCAGGAATACAGCGACCAGGTCGTGCAGGGGATCGTCACCAGGCAGAACCCGCGAGCCGGGCTGACCACCGAGAAGGGGAGTCCAATCGACCTGGTCGTGAGTCTGGGCCCTGATCGGATCCAGGTTCCGGAGCTCTCCGGCAAAACAGTCGATGCGGCGCGGCTGATCCTGCAGGAGAACCGGCTGCTGCTGGGACCGGTGACCGAAGGTGATCAGGAAGGCGCCGCCGTTGGCACCGTCTTCGCCCAGGAACCAAAGGCGGGTGAAATGGTCTCACCGGGAACCCCCGTGAACATCTTCGTGCAGCAAAAGAAGCTGATCATCCCGGTGATCATGAGCTTCCAGGGCCCTCCGGATATTCATTTCATCCGGATCCTGATCACCGACGCCAGGCGCACCAGCCAGGTGGTTCACGAGCAGCGCTACTCCCGGTTCGACCCGGATGTCCGGCTTGAACTGCCGGTGTTTCCGCCGGCCCGGATCGAGGTCTATGATAACGGCATCCTCGTCAAGGAAGCGTCCTACTAGGGAGTGATGGCCACGCCGAAGGGAACGGCCCGCGAAGCGGGCCCGGGCCAGATGGAGGGAATGGTGATCAAGATCGTGAGCGATTTCTTCACGGTCCGCAGTCCCTCCGGGAGCCTGGAATGCCGCAGGCGCGGACGGCTCGATCTCTACGGCGACGGAGGCGGGATCATGGTGGGGGACCGGGTGCGGGTGCTGGAACTCGGGGTCGGGAAAGGCATGATCGAGGAGCGGTTCCCCCGGCGGAACGGCCTC
>JACPQU010000131.1 GCA_016190305.1 Bacillota bacterium | reverse complement strand
CGTCCCTGTTGCTCCCCCAGAGACGGTGCGTAAGTTGGCCTACGAAGTGGAGTGCCTGGAGGTGCTCTTGATTCCCGAAAGCTTCAGCGCCGTGGGTAATTACTACGTGGATTTTGAGCAAACTAGCGACCGACGGGTGATTGCGCTCCTTGAGACATCATGGGCGCCAAAACAGCTATAACCACCGGGAGGTCGTGTTCCTTGAAAGATTCGGAACAAGTCTGCAGCCGGGTGACGGCCGATGCCTAAAACCGTGGCCGTCGAGAATCACCTTGCTCCGGTTCGGAAACTGCTGGAGCAGGATGGTTTTCGGATCGTAGGGATGGAGCTTCTCGCTGAAGCGGATGCCGTCGTGGTTGCTGGAACCGACGACAACCTGATGAACATTCAGACCCGAAGTACGAATTCGCCAGTTATCCTTGCTGAAGGTAGGACACCGGAAGAGGTTCTCGGGGAAATAAGGGAAAGGCTGAGATAAAGGAAGGGAGCGGCAGATTCCTCCACTGGAAGATACCGGTCGCGATCACGGATGCCATCTTGACCACCAGGGCCAGCCGGGTGTTCTGAAGCACCAGGTGTTCCAGATAACCGCCCACGTTGACGACGCCGGCGATATGCAGTTCGCCCACCACCGGAAGTTCCTTATCCACACCGGACCCCGGCTGGAGAGGTCCCGGTCCCACCGAGATCGCACCAACACTTTGGGGATAACCAAGGCAGGCGTCCACCGCGACGACGAATCGCTTTGGTTCCTCTCCCTGCAGCCGGTCAAGCTCCTCACTGAGGTTCACCGCGTGTACCGGGTTTTCCAGGGTGCCTCTGACCAGTTTCCGGGGCATGCCGTTTTCGACCAAAGCGGAGCCGACCAGGGGTCCGAGGGAATCACCGGTGGATCGATCCGAACCGATACAGATAAATACGGGCTCCACGACGAGGGATTCCGGATGGCATATTTCACTCAAACACCTTGCTAGACGGTTGGCCGCCAGGGGATCGCCTACTGGAATTTTCACTTCCGGCTTCGATCGGAACCGGAAAGACTGGGACACAAGCGGCACCTCTTTCTCATCCCTGGTGAACGAAGTTCTTGACCCTCTTCATAGTTGGATCGTTCCGGAATATTTGTTCTGACCTGAAAATTGTTAGTATTATATGGAAATTACCCGTTCCTTATACCGCTGGTTCTCACAGGCATGCGGATGATCCTTATCGCCTTCTCCCCGCTTTACTCCGGGCATATCTTAAACAGCATCTCCAGGTAAAAGCGTCCTTTGATGAGGGGTGGATCTTGTTCAGAGGGCAGAACTCGGTCACCGAGACAGCCTTGAGTTACGTTGGGACCGTGGTGGGGGCGGGATTTGCCTCGGGGCAGGAGATCGCCCAGTTTTTCGGCCGTTCAGAACCTAAAAGCCTTTGGGGGATTCTCCTGGCCACCCTCCTCTTCGCCCTCTGCGGTGAGTTGATCCTCAATCTATCCGCACGCGGTCGCGCCACCCATTACGGGGAATTCCTCAGGGAGGTTTGCGGGCGTTCCCTGGGCAAGTTCTATGACACAGGGTCTTTTGTTTTCTTTTCAGGGGTGCTCCTGGTGATGATGTCCGGCAGCGGGGCCCTGTGGCGTGAGATCTTCGGGTTCACGTACCTGCTCGGGGTCCTGGCTCTTACCGGGCCGGTCCTGATCTCGCTTACCTTCGGGACCAGGGGTGTGGCCAAGCTGAACCTCATCGTAGTCCCCTTTTTGATCCTTTTCATTGTTGCTCTCTGCACCTTGGCCCTGGGGGGTTGGCAGGGGCTCCGAAGCGAGTTCGACACAGGATTGAGGGCCTCCGAAGCAATCGGATTCAGTGGGAGATGGTGGTTTCAGGCCTTCATTTTTGTCGGGAACAACCTCCTTCTATCCAGCGCCGTCCTGTTTTCTCTGGCCAGGGGAAAAGATCGGGCTGCAGTTCGCGGGTCCGGGATCCTGGGGGGATTTCTATTGGGTCTTCTGGCCCTCCCGGTTTACCTGGTGACTGCCAGCGGACGGTATCCCCTTGGAGAGGTTCCCCTCTATGCGGCCGCCAGTTCGCTGGGTTGGGGCGGGGAATGGATTTATTCCTCCGCCCTTTGGCTGGCGCTTCTGACCACTTCGGTGGGGGCGGCCCAGGGCCTGGTGGGACGCCTCCAGGCATCCGGCGGGAGAGGGTGGGTGTGGCTGGCCCTGACCATCGCCCTGCTCTCCCTGGCCGCCACCCGTGGTTTTCCCACGCTGGTCAGGCAGGTTTACGGCTCCTTCGGTGTCCTGAGTCTTCCCTTCTTGGCGATGCTTGTCCTGAAGGGTTTCAGGGTAAAATCCGGTGGGAAGATCGGTGGAACATTATGGAGGGGAAATACCAGGGAGCCGTTAGCGGGAGGGTTGGAAGTCACGGTTAGAGAATAACACACCTTTATGACTGATTCATAAAACCGGGGGTTCCGTGACGAGCGTCCGGACGAGAGGACGTTTACCGGTGTGGCTCTGGCGATCGGACGGCTGGCGAAGGGGGTTTCTTTTCGCCTTTCTAGAAGGGCTGATCTACTTCCTTGCTCCCTTCTGGGGACCCTGGATCCGCCAGTTCACGTCCTTCTTGGGGCTTCCCGCCCTGTTCGCCGCGACCGTCCTGGCTGGCGATCTCATCGCGTACCTTTTCTGGAGGGTGCGTAACTGGCTCTACCTGGACGATCTGGCGAGGAGGCTCATTCTGTTCGGAGCCTTGGGGCTCTTTGCCCTGGGAGCCGCCTGGTTGGCAGAGTACTATATCGGGGGCGAAGTAGAGCCGGCCTTTCTGGCACCGGTGGCGTACACCCTTCTCTGGCGCCCGGAGCAGGAGGGTTCGGCCTAGATCGCCCTGGATCAATGAGGGATTGAATTGAACTTCAGCGAGTGGACGAACAGTTTGTTCGAACTCATCACCCCCGACCTCGTCCAGAGCACGGGCTCCGCCCTGCTCCGGGTTTTCATCGTCATCGTGGGCACCAAGCTGATCCTGCGCTTTATCTTCCCCCTGGTGGACCGGATCTTTGCCCCCGTTCGCGAGCGCCAACTGGTCCAGGCGCAGAGGTACAATACCCTGCGGGCGCTTATGCGGAGCTTGATGAGTTATACGGCTTACGTGGTGGCCATCCTTACCCTACTCCCGATCTTCGGGGTGCCGACCGCTTCGGTCATCGCGACGGCGGGGGTCCTGGGCCTGGCCGTCGGTTTCGGGGCTCAGAATTTTGTGAAAGACGTGATCTCGGGGTTTTTCATCCTGTTCGACGACCAATTTGCCGTCGGAGATTACGTTGAAGTTTCGGGAGCTTCTGGGATCGTGGAGGAAGTCGGCCTCCGGGTGACCAAGGTGAGGGAGTTCAACGGCGGGCTGCATTTCATCCCCAACGGGTCCATTGAGAAGGTGGTCAATTACAGCCGTGGTTCATCCAGGGCCTGGGTGGACATTTCGGTGGCTTACGAGGAAGACGTCGAACGGGTGATCAAGGTGCTGGAGGACCTGATGGAAACCCTGGGACGAGAGGAAGCGGACATCGTGGATGGGCCCAAGGTGCTGGGAGTGACTTCCCTGGCCGACTCGGGCGTGGTGATCAGCATCCTGGCGATGACGAAGCCTATGGAGAAGTGGCGCATCGAGCGAGGAATCCGGCAGCGGATCAAGGAAGCCTTTGACCACCTGGGGATCGAGATTCCTTATCCCAAGCGGGTGCTTCTGAAAACCGAAAGGGATCCGGATCGCGGGGATCCCGGTCGTGGAAAAACCGGGGGCTGGGACACGGAAATTGGCGATTCAAGTGGTGCGGATTCGGGGATTGGTGACTCCAGCCGCAGGGATTCGTTGGGCATGGATCCGGACGGCGGGGATACCGAACCTGAACCTAAAAAGGTTTGAAGATCATCCGGAGGCTCGGTGGGGGAGGTCTATCCGGCTCGTGCCAATGCACTTCAGCCTGGGCGATATTGTTCAGTTGCGGAAGAAACATCCCTGCGGATCGGATCAGTGGGAGGTCCTGCGGACCGGTATGGATTTCAGGATCCGATGCATGGGGTGCGGCAGGAGCCTGATGGTTCCGCGGTTGAAGTTTGAACGAAGTGTCCGGAAATTAATCAGAGCGGT
>JACPQU010000128.1 GCA_016190305.1 Bacillota bacterium | reverse complement strand
GGCAGTCCCTTCTCCCGAAGCTGCACCACCGAAACCCCGCCCGCGACGGCCTCGGCCACCACCTCGATCACCGATCGGGGTGCGCAGGCCCGGGCGTCGGTAACCAGGTAAAGCATCCAGGAGGCGGGGGTGAAAGCACCCGAGCCGGATGGTTCCGGGCCTCCACCGCTGCAGGAGACTCCAGCGCCCGTAGAAGCCCTCCCGCTCACGACGGCATTCCCCAGGCGAACCAGGCCGCCGGGTTGACCGGCCCGTGGCCGCGGCCCACCGGGAGAGCATGGGCGATGGCCCACGTGACCAGCTTCTTCGCCCGGCCCACCGATTCCCTGAGCGGCAGCCCCTGGGCCAGGAACGAGGCCAGGGCGGCGGCGAAGGTGCAGCCGCTGCCGTGGGTGCGGTGGGTCATGATCCGTCTGCCGGGAAAGGTGATTACCCCTTGATCGTCACAGAGAAGATCCGTCGGTTCCCCCTCCAGGTGCCCCCCCTTGACCACGACCGCCCGGGGTCCAAGGGCCCTGATCCTCTGGGCCGCCTCCCCGGCGGCGGCCAGGTCCCGGACCTCCATCCCCGCCAGGACCGACGCCTCCTCGGCGTTGGGGGTCACCACCGTGCAGAGGGGAAGAAGATCGTTGCGCATGGCCTCGACGGCTTCCGCCTGGAGAAGAGACGCTCCCCCCTTGGCCACCATCACCGGATCAACCACCAGCGGCACCGGGGGGCGCCGGTTCAGTTCATCGGCGACCACCCTGACGGTGGCGGCGTCCCACAGCATCCCGGTCTTGACGGCGTGCACCGCAAGGTCTTCGAAGACTGCCTGCAACTGGGCCCGAACGAACTCCGCCGGCACCGCCTGCACGCCCTGCACCCCCAGGGTGTTCTGGGCGGTCAAGGCCGTGACGGCCGAGGCGCCATGCACCCCGGTGACGGCGAAGGTTTTTAGATCGGCCTGAATTCCGGCCCCACCGCCCGAATCCGACCCGGCGATGGTCAGGACGGTCTTCCAGGGCACGTAAAATTCACCCCCGGATGTAAGGCGCTTGCGGACTCTCCCATATCTTCACCCGGATCGTGCCCAGGCGCCTCGCTTTCGCATCTCACTTCAAGTCTACTTCTTCGGCTTGCGGCCCGGGAAGATGGTGTTCACCAGTTTTCGATATCGGTTGACCTTCCTGAGCTTCCGTTGCTTGATCTCTTCCCTGGGGATCGTGGCGATGAACTTGGAAGCTGCGGCCTCCCTGCTCACGGCCAGTTCGCTGCGGACCGCCCGGACCTCGGAACTGAAGGTCTCCTTCAAGGTGGACAGTTCCTCCCGGATCGCCCGGATGCCGGCCTTGAGCGAGTCTTCCCCGATCAGCGACTCGATCTCCCGCCCCAGTTGGCGCTTTGCACCTTCAAGGGTATAGAGTTCCTCCTTCAGAAGAGTCCTGATCCGGTGGAGAATGATGACGTCTTCTTCGGAGAACTGGTAGAGCCCCCGGACTCTCTTGGGTTTGAAGTAGCCCCCGAACTCCTTGAGCCAGGAGCGCACCGTCGCCGCCGACACACCAAGCAGGAGCGCCACCTGCCGGGTGTTATAGAACCTTCCCCCGTCCGTCATGGAAGCACCCCCGGATGGTTCAGCCCCTTTCCGGGGCTGAGCTTGGAGTTCCGCCGGGGGGTATTCTTGTTTCAGGAATGGCTTCCCTGCCTCACGCCGCCGACCCGTCCCCATTGGCGGCTGCGCTCACCCCGGCAAGAAGAACGAAGATCAAGGGGCTGCGGCCCCTACCCGGAGTCGGGTTCACCCGTCCAGGGAAACGGAAGGCCCCCCGGCCTTAGCCTCCCGGAGGGCCGCGATCATCGGTTCGGTGGGCTAAAAACACCTAGAGGATGTGCAGCCAATCGCCGAACAGAAAGCCGAGGTATCCCAGGAGAGTGGAAATCCGCGAAGTGACGGCCTGCCCGAAAAGGGCCCCGAAAGCCACCATCAGGGTCCACTTTCCGATGAAACGCCCGTAACGCACCGGGGCCGAGGCTTGGCTCTTCAGAGTGAAGAGAAAATAGGAAATGGTGCCGATAATCCCCAAAAAGAGGAGGATGTTGTTGATGCTGTCGAGCTTGATGAAGGAATCCTTGACCTGGGTCAGGATCACCGCCGGATCATAAGCCAGGTGCTTGCCGGCACCGTAACCGAGCCAGAAGGCGATGGGGATCCTGGCCAGCCAGGCGTACCGGTTGGAGAAGGAAGCATAGATGAGGACCCCGAGGAGAATCGGGAAGAGGAGCTGCCACTTCCCGGCGGTGATCAGGTCATCAACGATCCGGGGGCGAAGGGTTTCGTGGTACAGGAGCACCACCGAATAGGCTGCCGCCAGACCCACGAAGGCATGCTCCGCGGCCCGGTAAAGGGGATTGTCCCGCCAGAGGAAACTGTAGACCATGAGGGAGAGCAGACCGGCGATCCACACCCCCAGCCCGGGAGAAAAACTCATCCTTTAACCCCTCCACGCCACCGCGTCACCAGGTAGCCGATGTTGCCCAGGACCAGAAAGCCCAGGATCACCAGGAGCCCTAAGGACTGGGCGTCCATCACCGTGAGGGCGCGCCCGGGTTGATCCGCCAGGACCTCGATATCGGCCGCCCCCCGCATCCCGCCCAGGATCCCGGCGAGTTGACCGGCTTTCATATAGGGCTTGGCCACCGGAAGACCGATGGCGGTCGTTCCGCCCACCAGGGGGATCTTGAGGGGTTCGTAGACGAAAGAGATGTACTCCTGAAAACCGGGAGTCCCCGACCAGATCCCGACGATGAGCTGAAGATCGGACAGCTTGCGGATCTGATCCATCAGCTTCAGGTTCACCAGTGGTTGGCCGTACATATCGACTCCGTTCATCGGCCGCCGGAGGTCCTCACTCATGGCTGGGAGGATGACCGCGGACTGACCGGCCCTCCACCCCAGGTTAACCCAGTCCGTTCCGTACTCCTTGCCCTTTTCCACCGCCACCTGGCGCAGGATCCGGTCCGCCTGTCCGGCTCCCAGTTCCCAGCCGGGCTGGGAGAAGGTGATGATCCGGAGATCTTTGCTGAAGAGGAGGCGGACCAAAGCGACGGCCATGGGGTCCAGCTCGGGGGCGGCGGCAGGATCGTAGTCAAAAGATACCATCACGACGGAACCGCGTGGGAGCTCGTCGATGACCCGAAAAACCTGCTTGGAGTCGGGCCCGGGTTTGACCGAAAGGCCGAAGGGCCGAAGAAGCGGGTAGGCTACCGCCAGCAGGAGGACGAGGTACAGGATTCTCCGGTCGATCCGCTCCAGGATATTCAACAGATCACCGCCTTAAGCACCGGGGCCGCCAAGATGGGCCCTCTCCAGGCCGAGGAGGATCCTGACCGAGGTGGCCAGGGCTCCCACCGCCGCCCCGAGGAGGATCCCCCTCGCGCCGGCGGTGTTCGGCACGTCCAGGATCCACTGGGCAAGGCCGGGGATATTGCCCCCGGCGATGCTTTCACCGAGGGGGATGTTTCCGACCATCACGACGGCCGCCGTGATCATGAGCACCGTCGCCTCGGCGCTCCGGATCCGGAAGGCCCGGTAGGCCGCCGAGGCGGTGAAGAAAGCCAGGAGGGAGAACATCGCCCCCTGCAGAGCGCCGAGGATGTTCCTGTAGACCCACTCGTAGGCCGGTCCCTGGACGGAGACGGTGAGCCCCAGGGTCAGATAGCCATAGAGGCAGACCAGCAGGACGAGGCTGTAGGGCCAATCCTTCCCCCGGCTCCGGACCTTCAGCAGGTGCAGGCGGGTCAGGTTGGCCATCCCGATGACGAAAGCGAAGGCGGCGCTGACCAGAAACCACTCGTCAAGGGTTCCGGACAACGTTGGGAGGGGCTCGATCTTGACGAACCGGGAGACGACCACGAAGATCCCGGCCGCCAAGGTAATCAGGATCGGAAGCTTCTTCCTCCACTGCAACGGTTGCAGCCTCCCCGACCGGTCAGCTCCGGCCCGTTCTACCAGCTCAGGACGGTTTCAAGCCAAGTCAAACCCAGCGTGTTTAAAAACGTGCCCAGGATCACCAGCCCGATGATCCCGATCTTGGCAAGATCCTGGGCCGCGATGGTACCGGTCAGCACCGGGTCCCTCGAAAGATAGGCCCCGGCGGCGTAGATTTCCTCGCCGATGAGCGTGTGATCGGCGGCCACGATGAACCAGGGAAGGGACTGGATAAAGGTGGTGCCCCCCACCTGAAGGGCTCCCGCCTGGTAGCCGGACTCCGCCAGGACCATGGCCTCGGCGGCGAAGGCTCCCACCATGATGTTAGCGCCCACATTCTCCCGGTGGAGAAGGCCTGCCACCCCCGCCGCGTACCCGAACTGGTCGCTGGACATGTACCTGACGTCCAAGGGGTTGAAGCGCTCCGGCCGGCCGGCCTCGAGATAGGCCTGGCGAACGATCTCCTGGTTGATCCCCAGTACCGGGAGCTCGAAATTGCTCACGATCAGCCTGGCGTCGTAGCGGGCGGACTCGCGGGCCACATGGCCGAGGATGGCGAAGGAGGCCAAGGTCTCGGGGGCGTCCACCCCGAACAGGCCGGGTGTGAAGTGCACCGGGCGGCCCATCTCGGTGGCGCGCCCGATGGCGGTGTCGATATACTCCAAGCCGGCCACCTTGCGAATCTCCGGCACATGAGTCCCGGCACTGGAGCGCTGGATGAAGAAGTATACAACGGCCACGAAGATCAGCATGAAAAGGAACTGGGCTCCTGCCTCTTCGAGAAACACCGCGCCTTCCCCCCAGTGCTCCGGCCTATTGCTCCAGAAGCTCAATCAGACGGTCGATGTTGCCCCGGTCGGACAGGAGACGTCCATACTCTTCAATCCGGCCGGGATCAAAAAATACCCCCAGGATGGGGGCGAAAAAGAAGAGGCTCTGGCTGCCCAGGAAGCTCAACGGGCGGTGGGAGTGTAGGAGGAAGAGGGCGGGAGTGGCCAAACCCAGGGAGCCGACCCGCCGCGCGAGGGACTGCAGCAGTTCCTCCCTGCGCCCCGGAGATAGCTCATGCTCGTCACGGCTATCCAAGACATTCACCTGATATGACATAAGTCAGCATTTCTGCCTCAATCTTTTAATTCCTCCTCAAAGGGATTTATTTTTCCATCATTCGACAAAAAGAGTCAATAGAAGCCAGATCTTCTACTCTCCGGGAGGTCCCCGCTTGCCGCCGGGCTCAACTCCCGTCGTGACGAAGGCTGTCAGCGCGACCACCGTCCGTACGGCCGTCTTCGGCAAGTCGGCCGCCGGGCAATCCACCGTCCGGACCGGCCGGCGGGGTGATCCCCTGCCGAGGGACCCGGTCCTTCAAAATGGTCAGCACCTCATCCTCATTGCCCCGGTAGAAAAGAAACAACCCTTTCTGAAGCCGTCCCTTCAATCTGGTGGGATCGAAGTAGAGCTGCACACCGTCGGGATAAGGCCGGAAGGCCACGAAGTCTTCCCAGGAACGGAGGATCCGGGTAACGGGGGTCTTGTAAAGGATGCCCCGGCTGGTGAGCCGGTACTCGTTGGGGAGCAGGAAGGAGGCGAAGGAACCCAGGGCCGCCAGGAACAGCACCACGGCCAAGGGGCCCTCCCCGGTCGCCATCACCAGCACCAGCATGAGCGCCATCAAAAAACCGAGCAGGGCCAATGCCCTGCCGGCGCTCCGGGCGGCGGGGAGAACCCTCCATGTCAGAAGCAGGGTCTCTTCGCCTCGGGTACCGGGCCGTTCAGTCCCCACCCCTGACCACTTTCTTCTCCCCGTCGTTTCCGTATTGTTCACGGGCGCGCCTGCGGGAGTGCCCATGAGTATTTGCGTCCTCATTCATAGCGTCCCCCTTGACGTCCCCTTCGGATCCCCCGTTGAAACGGCAGGCGATGGCGGTCAGAAGGGCCGACCCGACCGGCAAGGCCGACTCATCAATGTCGAAGGCGGGATGATGCCCCGGATGAGCCGGACGGTCCAAGGGGGAAGTGCCGAGGCGGAAGAAGCACCCCGGAACCCGATCGGCGAAATAAGCAAAATCTTCGGCCCCCATGCTCGGATGCTCAAGGACTCTGACCATATCCGAGCCTGGAAGCCCCTGGGAGTCGAAATATTCCAGCGCCGTGCTCTCGACCAGGGAGGTCAGGGCCGGGTCGTTGCGAAGGGCCGGGTAGCTCCGTTTGATCTCCAGCCGGCAGTCGCCTCCCCCGGAAACCGCAACACCCCGAACCAGGTCATCGATCCACCCGGGGAGCAGCTCCCGGGTCGCCTCGTTCAAGGTTCTGATGGTGCCGGTCATAGACACCCGGTCGGCAAGGACGTTTTCCCGGTAACCCCCGTTGATGGTGCCGATGCTCAGCACCACCGGATCGAGGGGATCCACGCGGCGGCTGACAATGGTCTGGAGGGCGCAGACCACCCTGGCGGCCAGCAGCACGGCATCTACACCCTGATGGGGAGCCGCCCCGTGCCCTCCCGAGCCCATGATCTCCAGTTGGACGTTGTCCACGGCTGCGTTGCTCAGGCCATAACGGACTCCCACATGCCCGGCAGGAAGATGGTTGTATACGTGGAGAGCGACGATCCCTTCCGCCCGGTGATGGTCAAGCACCCCCTCTTCCAGCATCGGCAGGGCCCCCCCGGGCCCTTCCTCCGCGGGCTGGAAGATGAGGACGAACCGGCCGGGGAGTTCGGAGCGGAACCTGCTGAGGATCACCGCCGCACCCAGGAGCATGGCCACGTGGGCATCGTGGCCGCAGGCATGGGCGACTCCCCTGACGGTGGAACGATAGGGGACCTCTTTAACGTCCTGAATGGGGAGGGCGTCCATGTCGGCGCGAAGGGCCACGGTCCTGCCGGGACAACCCCCCTCGAGGATCCCCACCACGCCGGTAAGGGCGACCTTCTCCCGGACCGAAAACCCGAGGGAACGCAGAACCCGGGCCACAATTTCCGCGGTACGAAGTTCGTTAAAGCCAGTTTCGGGATGCATGTGAATGTCCCGCCGCCAGGCTGTAAGCTGTGGCGCAATCTCTTCAGCCAGGCGTCTAATAGCGCTAAAGTCCGGGTAAGCCAAGTACCCTACCCCCTGCCCGACCTATATTTGACCTTTACTGACTTTAAAGCCACGCATGTTTAGATTGATAATCGTCAGGTCTCAATAACTAATTATTAGTTAGCAGCCTTATGATCCTAATTAATTTTTATTGATCTGAACGCATCGGAAAACCCTGGACGCCGACGACCTTCCCATTTTGGCTATACACCCTGGGAACCCTCCGCGAGATGGCGCAGACGATCTCGTAGTTGATGGTTCCCATCCACCGAGCCACCTCATCAGCAGAGATCTCGTCCCCGCCCGAGCGGCCGATGAGGTGGACCGCCTCTCCCTCCTCGATTCCGGGGAGAGCGCCGGCGTCGATCATGATCTGATCCATGCAAACCGCCCCCACCACCGGCAAGCGTTTTCCCTCGACGAGCACCTGGGCTTTTCCGGTCAGGACCCGGCTGTACCCGTCGGCGTAGCCAAGGGGAAGGGTGGCGATGGTGGTCTCAACAGGGGCCTTGAACAGCCTCCCGTAACCGATGGTGGTTCCTGACTTGACCCGTTTGGCGTGGGCGACACGGGCCAGCCACGAAAGGGCAGGGCGAAGAAAGGAGACCTTTTCGCCCAGAGTGGGGCCCGGGAGGAGGCCGTAAAGAGCAATCCCGACCCTGACCATGTCGAAGCAGGATTCGGGGTGGGCGATCGCCCCGGCGCTGTTGGCCGCATGGGCCAAGGGGAACTCAATCCCTTCACGGCGGAGCCTGCTCAGGGTTTCCTGGAAAAGGTCTATCTGGAGGCGGGTGAAGTCCAGGTGCGAGCCCGCCGCCGCCAAGTGCGTGAAGATCCCCTCCACTTCCAGGCTGGGGAGCCGCAGCAGCCGGCGGGCCAGTACCACGGCCGCCTCCCCGTGCTGCACTCCCAGCCTGCCGAGACCGGTCTCCACCTTCAAATGGACCCTGATCCTCCGGCGGGCCTCGACCGCCGCCTCTGACAGGGCCTGGGCGTTGGCAAGAGTGTAAACCGTCTGGGTCAGGCCGTAACGGACGACCTCACGGGCCTGCTCCGGGGAAGTATAGCCCAGGACGAGGATGGGAACACCGAAACCTGCCTTCCGCAGTTCCAGGCCTTCGTCCACCGTAGCCACCCCGAGGCGTGTCGCCCCGTTTTCCAGGGCGACCCGGGCGATCTGCACCGCTCCGTGGCCGTAACCGTTGGCCTTGACCACGGCCATGATCTCGGGTGTCGGGCCGACGACCCCCTTGATGGAGCGAAGATTGTCCGCCACTGCGTCAAGGTCTACATCCACCCAAACCGGCCGCACTGAAAACCCTCCTGGACCGAACCCGCTCTGTGTACCCGGGCCCGGTAACTTTCCCCGCGGCCGGGACCGGGTCCTTCACCACGTCCCGGGCCTGAGTCACTCGGGCTGGAAAAGGGAGTCGTCCAAGCCCACGTTGAGGTCCAGTTCGGAGTAGACGGTCCGCTCCAGAACGCGCCCCTTGGGATCCAGCATTTCCACCTGCACCGGCAACCAGCCTTTTTCATTCAACCACAAGCGGGCGGTAAACCCGCCGCCCGGCGCGGGTACTTCCACAAGGAGGGCCCTGGTAATCCCGACGGTCTCCGGAGCGATCACCTTGATCTCTCCCTCCCCCAAGATCCCCGCCAGGGCCCCGAGGAACACCAGGGCCGGGTCCGGATCGCCTGAAACGGAGCCCGCACCGGCGGGAAGCGGTTCCGCGGGGATTCCGCCCGGCAAGGATCCCACCCCCGGCGGCATGGACCCCGGAGCCGCGGGATCCTCCCCCGGCGAACCAAAGGTGAAGAGCTGGTTGAGCCGGGGTTCCGCCACCCACCCACGGCCTCCCCGCCAGAGAAAGATCTGTTGGCGGTTGGTCTGAACGCTCTCCACTTCGATCCGCAACCGGTCAGGCTGCTTGAACAACTGCCGGAGCTGATACGTCTGCGAGGAATGAACCCCGTAGCGGGTCACGGACGCCGCCGCCCGGTAATCCTTGATCCCGGAAACCGAGTCACGTACGAGGCGGCGAAGGCGGTCAGGTGACGGTGTGCGTCCGCAGGAAGCGGTGAAAACCGCGAAAAGGATGATTATCAGGACGGAGGCTGCAAACCGAAAGGCCCTGGTGGTCGGCAGGGCGGAGCCAGGGATCAAGACAAACCCCCCTCGGCAGCCCGCTGTTAATGTTAAAGGTCAAGAACTTTCCAGCGGGCGAAGCGGAAGCACCCAGGGCCTTTCGCGAACCCCCGCCGCCAAGCGCGGCAGGATCCGGATGGCTTCGGGCACCCGTGCCAGGATATCTCCAGCGGTCATCCCCAGGGGACCCAGATCACGAGACGCCAGATCCCCAGCCAGTCCATGGATGAATGTTCCCAGGACGGCGGCATCACCCGGTTCCATCCCCTGGCCCGCCAGACCGCCGATCACCCCGGCCAGAACATCCCCGGAACCGGCCGTGGCCATCCCCGCATTCCCGGTGGAATTGACGGTACATCCCCCTGAGGGGGCGGCCGTGATGCTGTAAGCTCCCTTGAGCACCACCGTGCACCGGTATCGGCCGGCCAGAAGCTCCGCCGACGCCACGCGCTCGGACTCCACGGCCTCCACCCCGGCGCCGAGAAGGCGCCCCGCCTCCCCTGGATGAGGGGTGAGGATCCATGGCCGGGGAGTGCCGCCGCCCGCAAACCGGGTAAGGAGATCTTCCCCGGACGCAGCCAGGGAGTTGAGGGCGTCGGCGTCCAGGATCACCGGGCAACCCAGCCCGGGCAGAGCTTCCAGCAGTTCCCTGATCCCGGCCCCTGATCCGGCGCCCGGGCCGATGACGGCTGCGGAGCACCGGCCGGCCAGCTCGAGGAGCTGATTCAGGCCCCCGCCCCCCCCCGCCAGTGAGCCCGTGGAATCCTCCGGCAGTTCCTTGACGATGATCTCCCTCACCCGGCCCCGGAGGACCTGGGCCGTACCCTCAGGGCAGGCCAGGCAGACCAGCCCGGCCCCGGACCTGAGGGCTCCCTCGGCGCACAGGGCCGCGGCCCCGTCCATCCCCCGCGAGCCGGCCACCACCAGCACCCTGCCGGCTTCCCCTTTGTGGGCGCAGGGGTGACGGGCCGGGAGAAGGGCGGCCGCTTCGGCGGCGGTGACGACGCCCCGGCGGGGCCCGAGGAAGTCAGCCGCGGCCGGCGGGATCCCGATGTCACCAACGAGGATCCGGCCTGCCGCGGCCGCCCCCCTGCGGCTGAAAAGCCCTGGTTTGGGGTAGGCCAGGGTCAGGGTCACATCGGCCCGGATGCAGGGTCCGCGGCCGCCGTCTTCATGGCTCCCGCCGTCTGCCTCCCTGCTCCCGAGACCCTCGTCGGCATCCAGCCCTGAAGGGAGATCCACGGCCAGCACCGGTGGCCCGCCGTCCGACCGACGATCCGGCCCGCCGTATTCCGCACCGCAGGTGGAGTTGACGATCTCCACCACCGCGGCCAGGGGGCCGGAGAGCGAACCGCGGATCCCGATCCCGAGGAGTCCATCGATGACCAGGTCGGCCCCACGCAGGGTCTGGGATAGAACTTCCAGGGTATTGGCGGAGACCATCCGGCCGTCCGGCTCTATTATATGAACCACTTGCGCGGGGGTATGCGAGAGGGCCCGGAGCTTATCCGCCGGGGCGCCCGATAGGCCGCCCGGCGGAGCCGCGATGAAGACCTGGACCTTCCAGCCGAGCAGGGCGAGGTGCCGGGCGGCGGCCAGGACATCGCCGCCGTTGTTGCCCTTGCCGGCCAGGGCCGCGATCCGCCTCCGTCCAGGTCCTGCGGTTAGGAGAGAGGTCTCCCGCAGCAAGCGGACCGCCTCCCCGGCGATCCTGACCCCGGCGTTCTCCATGAGGACCGGGGTAGTCAGGCCCCACTCCTCCGCCCTCCGGTCCAGCTCCCTCACCTGTTCAGAGTCCAGGATCCACACACCATGACCCTCCCTGCCTTCGGGCCCCACTCCCGGCCTCGTCCCGCCACCCAACTTCGGTTAGCATCCCCATATTCCTTCCCCCCCCTGCCGCGCAGCAGTTCTCCCCTCCTCCCGGCCCTGTCGCCTGTGCCGTACCCTACCCTCATGAGCGTCTTTGTCCCGCCCATGTTACAATGGAACCCGGCGGGTGATTCGAATGGATCAAAGCCAGTTCCCACTTCTTGTCTCCTTCCTTGCCGGGATGGCCTTCTTCTTTTCACCCTGCGTCTGGCCCCTGATCCCCGCTTACCTCGGATCCTTGAGTGGGCTTTCGGTCCATGATCTCGGGAACCCGCAGGCCGCCAGGGCCGGGCGCCGGGTAATCCTGCTCAACGCGCTCGGGTTCGTCCTGGGAATCTCCGTCGTCTTCATCGCGCTCGGTGCCGGAAGCAGCTTCCTGGGACGCCTCTTCGGAAGCTTCCGCCCCATCGCCGTCAGGGCGGCGGGGCTCTTGGTGATCCTTTTCGGCCTGCATCTCCTCGGAGTGATCCGGATCCCCCTGCTGGACTACGAGCGAAGGATGGCGGTAAAGGGACGCCGGAGAGGGAGCCCGATGGTTTCCTTTACTATGGGCCTGGCCTTCGCGGTGGGCTGGACCCCTTGCGTCGGGCCCGTTCTGGCAGGGATCCTGCTCTTCATCGGAACCACCGGCAGCGTGACGCAGGGAGCGGCCATGCTGGCCGCCTACTCCGCCGGCTTCGCCGTCCCGTTTCTGGCCACGGCGGCCGCCTTCGGATTCTTCGCACCCCGCTGGACCAGTTTCGCCCGCTGGGTGCCCCGCCTGAACAAGGCCGGCGGGATCCTGCTGATCATCCTGGGTGTCCTGATGTTCGGAGACTTTCTGGGGCAGATCTCTTTATGGCTCTTTTACTTATTTAATAGGTAAGTTAAAAAGCAAGTGATTGTTCCCGGGAGGCGTGGTGCCGAGATGGACGATCAGAAGATTGGCTC
>JACPQU010000129.1 GCA_016190305.1 Bacillota bacterium | reverse complement strand
TCGGCTGTCTTTCATAACCGGCTGCGCATCGGGATGCCCCTTGCCGCCGATCCCACAATTCTGTTCGCCCTGGGCGGACACAAGGAAGCAGTTCTTTACGCGGACCTGGAAGTCGCTTCTCCCTACAACACCTACAAGAATGCGGGTCTGCCGCCTGGCCCCATCGCGGTTCCCGGGAAGGCGTCCCTGGAGGCGGCCCTCTACCCGGCGGAAGATGACTCCCTCTTCTTCGTGGCCGGCCCGGACGGCCGGCACCTTTTTGCAAAGTCCTTCCGCGAGCATGAAGCGAACCGCCGTGCAGTAGAAAAGTTGAAAGCCAAGAAGTAGACCTTCTCGGATCTTCCGTTTGAAGCTCGATCCCCCGGCGGTCCGGTCACCCTTTCAGCTCGCGTGCCCGACCCTGATTTTTCATCAGGTGTACAGGCACTGCCCTTCTCCCGGCCCCATATACTGATCATTGCCACTTTCCAGAACCGAACCCGGTTCTAACCTACGCGGGGTGATCAAGACTTTGTTACCTGGTTTATGGGCGATCATCGGTATCGCCTCATGGTTGCCGCCTGTTCCCATGATCCTGGGGTATCTTGCCAACAGCACCTTTCCCCAGCCCCTGAAGCCTGAAGAAGAGGCCGTCTATCTCCGTAGATGGGAGCAGGGGGATATGGAAGCCCGGAATATCCTCATTGAACGGAACCTCAGGCTGGTGGCCCATGTGGTCAAGAAATACGATCATACCGGGGAGGACGTGGAAGATCTCATCTCCATCGGCACCATCGGGCTGATTAAAGCGATCAACACCTATTCCACCTTTCGGGGCACCCGGCTGGCGACCTATGCCGCCCGTTGCATCGAAAACGAGATCCTCATGAACCTGCGGGCCAAGAAGAAGCACCGACTGGATGTGTCCCTCCACGATCCCATCGGGATTGATCGGGAAGGAAACGAGATCACCCTGATGGATATCCTGACCGTGGAAGAGGACGGGATCATCGAGCGGCTTGCCTCCGAATGCGACAGCCGGAAGCTTGAAGCGCGGATCCGGCAGTTGAGCAGGAGGGAGCGGTTGGTGCTCTCCCTCCGGTACGGCCTTGGCCGGGGGATCAGGCGGACCCAGCGGGAGATCGCCAAGCTCCTCGGGATCTCCAGATCCTATGTGTCCCGGATCGAGAAAAAGGCCCTGGGGAAGCTGGGAAGGGATTTTCTGGCGGAGGGATTGGGCTGAGATATTGACCTGAGTTTTGTGGGAGGGTATCTTAACAGGAAAGAGGGCCGGAAGGCCGCCGGTAAAAAATCCGGCGGGGGTCGGACGGATCCGGAGCCGCCGGATTCCTCCGATCCCTTCCTTTACCTGGAAGGACTGAGCCCATGAAACCTGACCGGTCCAAGGCGGGGCTCCTGCGCTGGCTGGCCCCCGACCTCCACATCGACTCCATCTACGACCTCAACCTTGATGCCCTTAGGCGAAGAGGCATCCGCGGGATCATCACCGATCTGGACAACACCTTGGTGGGGTGGACGGAGAGGATTCCCACCGACCGGCTGTTGAAGTGGATCGCCGACGCCACCGACGCGGGTTTCCGGATGTGCATCGTGTCCAATAACCGCAGCGAGCGGGTGCGGGCCTTCAGCCGGATCGTCAAGGTCCCCGCCATCTGGGGCGCTCGGAAGCCCAGGCGCCGCGCTTTCCGTGAAGCCATCCGCGCCCTTGGCCTGCAACCCGGGGAGACCGCGGTTGTTGGGGATCAGATCTTCACCGACGTGCTCGGCGGCAATCGCCTGGGCTTGTACACCATTCTCGTGGTTCCGGTCGATCGCCGAGAGTTCATCGGAACCCGGCTGGCACGCCGGCTGGAAAAGTTCGTCCTCAGGATCCTGAAGGAAAAAGGGGCCTTGGCATAAAATCGGGATCCCCGGCCCCGGCGGCGATGCCGGGAGGAGGGCGGGTGGATCGTTGCAGGACCTGGACGCCAGGACCAGGATCGTTGGTCTGCTGGGTTGGCCGGTGGGACACAGTGTCTCCCCACCGATGCAGAACGCCGCTTTCAAAGCCCTGGGTTTGAACTACCGTTACGTTGCTTTTCCGGTGCCTCCATCCCGCATCGGAGAAGCGACAATCGGGCTCCGCGCTCTTTCCCTTGCCGGCGCCAACGTGACCATCCCTCATAAAGAGAGCATCGTTCCGTACCTGGACGAACTGACCTCCGAAGCCCAGGCCATTGGAGCGGTAAACACCGTGGTTCGGGACGGCAATCGCCTGATCGGCCACAATACTGATGGACGCGGTTTCCTGCTCTCCCTCCGGGCGGCTTCAGGTTTCGATCCCCTTGGAAAGACCGCAGTGCTCATCGGCGCGGGGGGGTCGGCGCGCGCGGTCGGGGCCGCTTTGGTGAACGCCGGCGCCGCGCGGGTAATCATCACCAACAGGACCCCGGGAAGAGCGGAGTTGCTTGCGGACGTGTTGAAGGCCATGGGTCCCCCCGTCGTCCCGTCCGGCTTCACGCCCAGCCCGGCGCCGGGCCCCGCCGCCGAGGTGTGGACGGTTCCTTTTGAGCCGCACGCTGTCGCTGAAGCAGTGGCCCGCGCGGACCTGGTGGTCAACTGCACTCCCGCCGGCCTTCGCAGAGAAGAGGACGTCTCCCGGGTCCAGATGGTTCCCCGGACCGGTGAAGGCGGCCTGCTGGCCCTCCTGCCCGACCTGGAGTTTCGATCGGTTGCCTGCGACCTGATATTCAACCCTCCCGCGACGCCGTTTCTGGCCCGGGCCGCCCAGGGGGGGGCGCTGGCGGTGGGAGGCCTGGGAATGCTCGTTTACCAGGGCGCCCTCGCCTTCAAGCTCTGGACAGGTCTTGAACCGCCCCTGGAGGTGATGAGCGCAGCGGCTCGAAGGGCCCTCGCCCAGGATGTCGCTCCATCCGGTCTTGAGTCTTCATGGGCTGGCGCCATCACCGGCATTACTGGTGGAGCGCTTCCCCCCTCCGCCCGCACCGCCGATGGTGCGTTTTTTCCTGGTGCCGCCCCCCGCAGGGTTTCCCCGCGGGGGATTTCCACCCGGAACCTGGTCCTCACCGGGTTCATGGGAAGCGGAAAAACCTTGATCGGCAAGCTGGTGGCTGATCGGCTGGGCCTCCCGTTCGTGGATACGGATATTGAGGTGGAGAGGACGGCCGGAATCGAGATCCCCGAGATTTTCGCCTCCGCAGGTGAACCGGGATTCCGGGACCTCGAGGCCAAGGTGATCGCCGGCCTCACCACCCGCCGCGGGCAGGTCATCGCCACCGGCGGCGGTGCGCTGCTGAGGGAACAAAATGCCTTCCTCCTCCGGGCCGGCGGGCTGTTGGTCACGCTGATGGTGGATCCGGCAACGGTGCTTGAACGGGTCAAGTTGGACGGCAAGCGTCCCCTCCTGGCGGTGCCGAATCCGGAGGCCAGGATCCGGGAACTCCTCGCCGAGCGGGAACCGGTTTACCGGCTGAATGCGGACATGATCGTCGATACCCGGGACCGCACCCCGGAAGACATCGCGACGGAGGTGGCCGGTTGGGCGGCGGCGCGGCTATGGTGAGGCTGGAAGTCAACATCCCGGGGCGGTCCCTTTCCTATCCCATCCACATCGGCTGGGACAGCCTGGGGGAGCTGGGCCAGGTGATGTCGGGTATGGGGGTATCGCGCCGCATCCTGGTGGTCAGCGATACGGCGGTTCTTTCCCTGTATCGCGCCGCCGTGGAGCGATCCCTCGCCGCCTCCGGCTTCGATCCTGGTTGGGCGGTCTTTCCCCCCGGGGAGGAGACCAAGACCCTGGCCTCGGCCTCCCGGCTGTGGGACCTGGCTCTGGAAAACCGGCTGGATCGAAAGTCGGCGGTGCTGGCCCTGGGCGGCGGCGTGGTCGGGGACCTGGCCGGTTTCGCGGCGGCCGCTTTCATGCGCGGGGTTCCGTTCGTCCAGGTCCCGACCACCCTGCTGGCCCAGGTGGACAGCAGCGTGGGGGGGAAGGTGGCGGTGGACCATCCCCTCGGGAAGAACCTCATCGGAGCCTTCCATCAGCCCCTCTTCGTGCTGGCCGACCTCTCCACCCTCCGGACGCTCCCGCCCCGCGAGGTGGGGGCCGGGATGGCCGAGGTGATCAAGTACGGCCTGATCGCCGACGCCGGGTTCTTTTCCTTCCTGGAAACGCGGGCAGGAGATCTCCGGGCCCTCGAGCCTGAGGCACTTGTCCACGTGGTGGCTGCCTGTTGCCGGTTAAAGGCGGAGGTGGTGGCGGCCGACGAGCGCGATACGGCAGATGTGAGAGCGATCCTGAACTGCGGCCACACCATCGGGCATGCGGTGGAGGCGGCGACTTCCTACGGTGCGTTCCGTCATGGAGAAGCCGTAGCGCTGGGGATGATCGTGGAGGGCAGGATTGCCGTCGCCGACGGGCTGTGGGATCGAAGCGGGCTGGACCGGCTGCAAGCCCTGCTGGAGTCTTTCAATCTGCCGGTGAGCGGGAAGGGTATTCCGGCGGACCGGATCCTGGCCCACCTTCCCTACGATAAGAAAGCGGTGGGGGGAAAGACCAGGTTCGTGCTGCCCGCGGGGATCGGCTCGGTGAAGTTGTCAGGGGACGTGACCCCGGAGCAGATCGCGGCCGCCCTTCGGGCTACGGGCTTCGAGGAGTGACGCGTCGGGGATGACGGTGGATGAGATGTCCCGTACGGGGATGCGCATTTAGGTCCCCAAGGGCCATGGCCAGGGCGGGGATCATATGGGAGCGAAAGGAAAACGAAAGGGAGGAAAACGCCTCCGTTCTCACGAACCCAATGCTGAATATCGTAGTTCGCTTTGAATATATCTCGGATGAAAGCTGCGGGAGAGTCCCCCTTCCAGCGAACCTTTTCCAGGGACCGGACTGCAGGATACGGTGCCTGGAATCGAAGCGGTGGTACGTCGTGCGCAGGGGGCGCCGAAGGAGCAAACCGTCGGGTGAACCGTACGGTGAAACTCTCAGGCCCATGAACCGTGGCTGGACGAACCCCTGGAGAGCGCCGGGGAGACCGGCCACCAAAGGGGTAAGCTCCCGGAGTCTTGATCGGGTCTCCGGAAGCAATCTCTCAGGTGACAGGACAGGGGGACGGCCAAGGCCGTTCCCTTTTTCTTTTGGGAACCCTAATCAAGGTCAACACCAACGTGCGAATGACGGATAAGTCCCCTGGTTAAGGGCGGTGGACGCGTGGGCGCGATTGAGCCGGGAGAGCGGCAGGAAAATGACGAGGTGGCCGGATCGTCGGATCACCGGGCGCGCAGGACAGCCCTTTACCCTTGTCACCTTGAGGCCGGGGCCCGCCTCGTGCAGTTCGCGGGGTGGGAGATGCCCGTCCAGTACACGGGGATCATCTCGGAGGTGGAGGCGGTGCGGGAGACGGCCGGCCTGTTCGACGTCTCTCACATGGGCGAGATCCTGGTAGCCGGGGAGGCGGCTGCGGACGTGCTCCAGGTCCTTTGCACCGCCGAGCCGGGCCGCGTGCCGCCCGGGAAGGCCTTCTACACTTTTCTGTGCAATGAAAGAGGCGGCATCATCGACGACGTGATCATCTACCGCCTCGCTCCGGACCGGTTCCTGGTGGTAGCCAACGCCGCCAACGCCGCCCGGGTCTTGAACCGGATCTCGGAGAAAGCCCGGGAAGATGCCGGCGGCCGGGTATCTGTCGAGGATCGAACGGAAGACACCGCCCTCCTGGCGCTCCAGGGCCCCATGGCGAATCCTTCGCTGTCCCGGCTGGCGCAAGGGCCGGCGCAAAGGACCGCTCTCGCGGAACTCAGACCCTTTCGATTCATCCGGGAGGTCAGGCTGGGCGGTACCGGGTGCATGGTTTCCCGCACTGGTTACACGGGGGAAGACGGTTTTGAAATATTTGTCGCTTCCAGCGACGCTTCCGGCCTATGGCGTCAACTCCTGGCCGCATCCGGGGCCGACATCGTGGTTCCAGCCGGGTTGGGGGCCAGGGACGTTCTCCGGATGGAGGCCGGTTATCCCCTCTACGGCCACGAACTGACCGAGGAAACCACTCCCCTGGAGGTCGGTATGGGGAGATTCGTTTCCTTTTCAGGCGGTGCGCCTTTCATCGGGCGGCCGGCCCTGGAACGACAAGCCGCCGAGGGGCCTCCGCGCCGGCTGGTATACCTTGTTCTGCAGGGGCGGGCGCTCCCCAGGCAAGGGTACGAGGTCCTGTACAAGGAACGGTCGGTGGGCCGGGTCACCTCCGGAACCTTTTCCCCTACCCTGCGAGTACCGATCGCGATGGCGATGGTAGAAGCGGGGAGTGATTCCGGGGAAGGGGATGGAAAAGACGAGGCCGGATGGGCGGTGGTCATCCGGGGTGAACCGGCGGCCGCCAGCCGGATCCGCGAACCTTTTTACCGAAGGAGGCGAAGGTGACGGAAACCGGGACCCTGAGGTTCTCCAAGGAGCACGAGTGGATCCGCGTGGAGGGTGAAGGCCGGGCCGTGATCGGGATCACCGACTACGCCCAAAAGGAACTGGGCGATATTGTGTTCGTGGAACTCCCATCCCCGGGGGATTCGTTTGAAAAGGGGGACGGGATGGCGGTGGTGGAGTCCGTCAAGGCCGTCTCCGACGTATATGCGCCCTTCAGCGGGCGGGTGCTGGAAGTGAACGCTGCCCTCGAGGACTCTCCGGAACTGGTCAACCGGGACCCCTACGGGGAAGGCTGGCTGGTGGTCATGGAACTCGGCGAACCCGGTGAACTGGAAAACCTTCTCACCGGCGAGGAGTACGCGCGGCTTTACCCAACCGATGCCGGCCGGAAAAGCGATGGCTGATCCGTCGATCCCCGGCGGCGCCGGGCCGGGATCAGCCCACCCTTATCTCCCCCACACCACGGAGGATCGGATGGTCATGCTTTCCCGGCTGGGTCTTGATTCGAGTTCGGAGCTTTTCCGAGAGTTGCCCTCCAGCTTGAGAATGTCCCGGCCCCTCGCCCTTCCCGCCGCTCTTTCGGAACTCGAGCTCCTCAAGACGCTCAAGGCTCTGGCGGACGGAAACCTTAATCTTGACGAGCACCCGTGTTTCCTCGGGGCTGGGGTTTACGACCACTACGTGCCCAGCGTGGTGGACCATGTCCTCGGCCGCTCGGAGTTCTACACCTCCTATACCCCTTACCAGCCGGAGATGAGCCAGGGTATGCTCCAGGCCATCTTCGAATACCAGACCCTGATCTGCGAACTGACCGGGATGGAGGTGGCTAACGCATCCCTCTACGATGGGGGGAGTTCCCTGGCGGAGGCGGCCCTGATGGGATGCCGCGCCTCCGGGCGGGAGGAGGTGCTGATCGCCAGGACGGTCAACCCCTTCTACCGGGAGGTGGTCGCCACCTACCTGCGGACCGCGGGATTTGCGATTCGGGAGATCCCCCTGGACGAATCGGGAGCTGTCGATCTGGATCTGCTGGCGGCGGCCGCCGGAAGCGGGACGGCCGCCCTGATCCTGCAGAGCCCCAATTTCTTCGGGATCCTGGAAGACCTGGAAGCTGCAGGCAACATTCTCCGGCGCCGCGCCCCGGCCGCCTCCTTCGTGGTATCCGCCGACCCGATTTCCCTGGCCCTGCTTCGTCCTCCCGGGGAACTGGGAGTGGACATCGTGGTCGGGGAGGGTCAGGTCCTGGGAAACCACCCGTCTTTCGGGGGGCCGCTGCTCGGGATTATGGCCTGCACCGAGAAGCTCCTGCGCCGGATGCCCGGCCGGATCGTGGGTGAAACCACCGACGCGGAGGGCCGGCGCGGCTACGTCCTGACCATTCAAACGCGGGAGCAGCACATCCGGCGGGAGAAGGCCACCTCCAACATCTGTACGAACCAGGCCCTGAATGCCCTGGCGGCGGCGGTTTACCTGACGGTTCTTGGAAAGGACGGACTGCGGGAGGTCGCGTTCAACTGCTGCTGGAAGGGCCATTACGCCAGGGAACGCTTCCGCTCTCTCCGGGGTTTCGCTATTCCCTACCAAGGCCCTTGCTTCCGGGAATTCGTCGTGAACTGCCCGATCCCCCCCGCCGAGCTGAACTCGGCCCTTATCCGGGACGGGATCATCGGGGGATACCCCCTGGCCCGTCACTACCCGGAGCGGGAGGAACTCCGCTCGGCCTGGCTCCTGTGCGTCACCGAACGCAGGACCCGGGCGGAGATCGACCGGCTGGCCGAAGCGGCCGCAGCGGCCGCAGCTTTATCCCCCGTTTTCCCGAGCCCGGAAGGGGGTACCGTTCTTGAAAACGATCTTTGAGCGTTCCCGCTCCGGGCGGCGGGGCCTGCTCATCCCGCCGTGCGATGTGCCCGAGGTGGAGCTTGATTCGCTCATCCCGCGCCGCTTCCAGAGAGGGGCGCCGCCGGCCCTGCCGGAGGTTGATCAGCTCACCGCGGTCCGGCACTACACCGCTCTGTCCCGGCGCAACCATGGGGTGGACTCCGGTTTTTATCCGCTTGGTTCATGCACCATGAAGTACAACCCGAAGGTGGCCGAGGACATCGCCCGCCTGGCCGGTTTTGCCCGCCTGCATCCCCTGCAGCCGGCGGAGACCTGCCAGGGAGCCCTGGCGTTGATGCACGACCTGGAACGGTACCTGGCCGAGATTGCCGGGATGGCCCGGGTGACGCTCCAGCCGGCGGCCGGATCCCACGGAGAACTCCTGGGCCTGATGATCATCAAGGCTTTTATGGCTCGACGGGGGGATGGGGAGAGGCGCCGGGTGATCCTGGTTCCGGACACCTCCCACGGAACCAATCCGGCCAGCGCCGCCCTGGCGGGGTACCGGGTGGTCCAGGTGCGGTCCGGTCCCGACGGCGATGTGGACATAGAGGACCTGGCGGCCAGGCTGGGGGAGGACACGGCGGCCCTGATGCTCACCAATCCCAGCACCCTGGGCCTCTTCGAGCGCCGCATTGAAGCCATTTCCGGGTTGGTGCACCGTGCGGGCGGTTTGCTTTATTATGACGGGGCCAACATGAACGCGATCATGGGGATCTCGCGACCGGGTGACATGGGGTTCGACATCGTTCACTTCAACCTGCATAAAACCTTCGCCACCCCCCACGGCGGCGGCGGGCCCGGATCCGGGCCGGTCGGGGTGGTGCGGGAGCTGGTTCCCTTTCTCCCGGTTCCGGTGATTGAAAAGGGCCCGGGGGGGTATTACCTGGATCACGACCGCCCGCTGTCGGTCGGCAAGCTGCATGCCTTCTATGGAAACTTCGGGGTGACCGTGAAGGCCTACGCCTACATCCGGTCCATGGGTCCGGACGGTCTGCGGCAGGTGAGCGAGGACGCGGTGCTCTCGGCCAACTATTTGCTCAGCCTGCTCCGGGGTCATTACGATTTGCCCTTTGACCGGCCATGCATGCACGAGTTCGTTCTCTCGGCCCGGAAGCACAAGGAGCTGGGGGTCGCGGCCAGGGACATCGCCAAGCGGATCCTGGACTACGGCTTCCATCCCCCGACGACCTATTTTCCGCTCACCATCGCCGAGGCCCTGATGGTCGAGCCGACCGAGTCCGAGAGCGTGGAGACCCTGGATGCTTTCGCGGAGGCAATGGTTCAGATCGCCCGCGACGCCGTCACCAATCCCGAGATGCTGCGGACCGCCCCCCATACCACCGCCGTACGCCGTCTGGACGAGGTGGCGGCCGCCCGGAACCCGGTTTTAAGGTGGAAGAGGCGGGACTCCGAAAAGGGTGAGGGGGCTTGAACCGGCGAAAGCAGGCCGGTGGCGTCTTGGACCTGGCGGGCCGCTACGTCTACCGGGGGCCTTCCGGCTGGGGCTTGACCTTCTACCATCCCCGGAATACGCTTCCCGTCAGCGTCACCGGACGCGGGTGCGCTCTCAACTGCGCCCACTGCGGGCGCCGTTACCTCACGCACATGGCTCCGGCCCGGGATCTGGACCGGCTGCCGGATTCCGGGCCCGCCAGCTTCCTGATCAGCGGCGGGTGCGACCTGGAAGGACGGGTCCCCCTGCTATCCAACCTGGATACCGTACGTTCCCTTTCCCGGCGGGGCAGGGTCATCGTGCACCCCGGCCTGGCCGGAGAGAGGGAGGCTGAGGCCCTGGCCCCCTATGTGGAGGCCGTCTCCTTCGACTTGGTCGTCGATACGCCCACCATCAGGGATGTCTATGGTCTGCCGGCCACCGGGGACGATTTCATCGCGGCTTTCCTCGCCCTCCGGCGCCGGATCAGGACCGTGCCCCACCTGTGCCTGGGGCTTCTGGGGGGTGAGATCCGGGGAGAGCCGGAAGCCCTTCGAATCCTGAGCGAACTCGAGGTCGAGGAGGCGGTCTTCCTGGTTTTCAACCCCACCCCGGGGAGCAGGTACGGGGATCGAAGACCGCCGGATCTATCCGAAGTGGAATCTCTCCTGCTCAAGGCCCGCGCCCTTCTCCCCGGCGCGCGCCTCGGTCTCGGCTGTTTAAGACCGGGCGGCCGCTACCGTTCGGCCCTTGACGAGGCGGCGCTTCGCGCCAGGCTTGATTTCATCGTGAATCCGGCCCCTTCCGCCCGACGGGCGGCGGAAAGCCGGAGGATGGAGATCCGGATCCGTCAGGAGTGCTGTATCCTGGATTGACATCGGCGGACGCTGGGCCGGAAGCCGGCGCTGGGCTCGGTAACGGGAATATTTTAGGCGCACCAGGTTTCATGGCTTGTTCTCTTTTTCCGGTTATTCCGGTACGTGGTTTGGTTTAGGGAGATTTTATTCCGGGGGATCGAAAACATCGTGACGCTTGACCAGCTTGATGACCTCGCGGATGAACCTGATCTGGCCGGGGCGGCAACTCCGGAGCAGAACGAGAGCCTCTTCAAAATCACTGCCGGCCGCAGCAATGGCAGGGGAAGGGTCATCGATCGCCTGGACGATGTAGGCTGCAGGCACGTTCAGGGAGAAAGCGAGTTGCTCGATGACCTCCAGGCTCGGCAGGCGGCGCCCGGTTTCAATCTTGGCGATGTAGGTCGGGTGAAACCCGGCTTTCCCCGCCAGTTGCTCCTGGGTGAGTTCCCTTTCCAATCGCAAGAGGCGTAAGCGGGAGCCGATCTTGTTGCGGATGTGATCCATGCTTACCGCTCACCCGCCCAAGGTGATGTCCTGCCGGTCGTACCACTCGAGAGCCTGAATGAAATGCTCAGGCCTGTAGTCCGGCCACAGGTCATCCAGGACGTAGAAATCAGCATAAACCGACTGGACCGGAAGCAACCCGCTCAGCCGCCTCCGCCCCCCCCACCGCACGATGAGGTCCACCCGGGAAACGTTGCTGGAGGCGATCCTGGTCTTGAAGAGGCGGCTGCCGCCGCCCACCACCATTTCCTCGGCCGTGCATGCCTGGAACAGGTCCCATTGCCAATCGTAGTTCACCAGAAAATTGACCCGGATCAGGTCCCGCCCCATGGTTTTTCTGGTCGTGAAGGGTAATAGCTCTTTCGGGAACATCGGGGAACGGTGGTTTCCCACCACCAGCAGGGATGCGTCATACTGGGCGAGCAACTGGACGGCCTCCACGCAGGCTCCCTGAAATGCCTTTTTTTCCTTGGCCGGG
>JACPQU010000127.1 GCA_016190305.1 Bacillota bacterium | reverse complement strand
GGCTAACGCCGTGAACGGGATCGCCTACGCCTTCCTGGAGGGGTCTCCGCTGGTGGTGATCACCAACCGGCTTGCCGACGGGCTCCATGAAAGGGTCGAAACCCAGCGCCTCGACCATGGCCGCTTGCTCGCGCCGGTGTGCAAGTGGAGCGCGGTGATCCGCCCGGAAAACGCCGGGGAAACGGCGTTGAAAGCCCTTCGGATCGCTGCGGAGGAGCGCCCGGGCCCCGTTCACCTGGACGTGGCCGACGACGTCGGCCGCCGGACCGCTTCGGGAGATCCCCTCCCGCCGGGAAGGGAAGATCCCGTGGTCCTGCCCCTGTACACCTTCGGAAACGGTTGCGGTCCGCCCGGTCGCGGATACGGGCCCGGGACCTCCCCGCCCGGAACCGAAAAAATCCTTTCATTTATGATCAGGGATCTCATCGCGCGGAGCGAGCGGCCGGTGCTGATCGCCGGCCACGGGGCCCTGCGAGCCGGGGTGGGCGGGAGTCTTGCTGGGCTGGCCGAGGCCTGGGGGGCTCCGGTCTTCACCACCATGAAAGCCAAGGGATTGATGCCCGAGGATCATCCTCTTGATGCGGGCGTTTTCCTGGGCTCGAACCTGGCACGGGATCTTCTGGCGCGGGCCGGCCTGGTGGCAACCATCGGGGTGGATCGTGGGGAATTGTCCGCCGGTTGGGTGGACTTCCATGTCCCGGTGATCGACGTCCGGGCGGTGCGCGCCGAGGTGATCTCCTGGCGGACCGACTACCAGGTGATCGCGGACCCGGCAGAGGCTTCCCGTGCGCTCTGCGCCGCAGGCCCGGCCGGATCGTGGGAGCAAGAAGAGGTACAGGCCTGGCGGCGGAGGGTTGATGCCGAACTCGCCGGCGGCGAGTTGTGCGGGGAAACCGTTGCTGGGGAGGCCGTTTACCAAGAAGGAAACCCGGGGGAACCGCGGGCATCGCGGGAAACGGGTGAACAGGGGAGACTCACGATGACCGCCCTCGTCGCGTCCGCCCGCCGCATGTTTCCCGCCGACGGGATTGTCAGTTGCGACGTGGGGGTCCACTGCGGCCTGGCGGCATATCTCTGGCCGCCCAGGGCGGGAGGATCTTTCTTTATCACCAGGGGGCTGACCACCATGGGCTTCTCCCTGCCGGCGGCCATCGGGGCCCAGTTGGCCTGTCCCGGGCGCCGGGTGCTTTGCCTGACGGGGGACGGAAGCTTTCTGATGCGGCTGGGAGAGCTGGAGACGGCCGTCCGCCTGGGCCTGCCTATCGTGATCATGGTGTTCAGCGATCGGGCCCTTGGGGTGATCCGCCGGCAACAGGAACAAAGGGGGTACCTCCGCCGGGGGGTGGATTTCTCGCCGACCGACTTCGCGGCGGTGGCCGCCGGATTCGGTGCGGCCGGCCTGAAGGCCGGGACCCGGGCCGAGCTGGAGGCGGCGCTGGAGGAGGCCTTTCGTGCTTCCGACCGGCCGGCGGTGATCCAGGTTGAAGTAGACCAGGACGATGTTTCCCGGCTGGGGGGTATCCTGCGCGGCTGAAGCCGAAGCCGGAACCTGTTATGAACTGGCTCCCAATGGCTTAATCAACGGGGAATTTAACATCAGGAAAAGAACTATGAAAGAAACTGAATCAGCAACCGGAGGGGGTCTGGACTGTGGAACTGGTCTATCCTGCCGAGAAGGTGTTCTATTACGCGGACGGGCAAAGGATCGCGGCCCTGCTTTGGGCCCCGCAGGGAGGTGAAGAGGGCCGGCGCTATCCGGCCGTCATCGTGGCCCGCGGTTTCGGGGCCAACAAGGAATTCGTCACGCCGGGGTTTGCGCGCGACCTGAACCAGGCCGGCTACGTCGTCCTCGGCTTCGACTACCGCGGCGTGGGTGAGAGCGGCGGTGAGACCGGCCGGCTGATCCCCATGGAGCACTGCGAGGACATCCGCTGCGCCGTCACCTACCTGCAGACCCGTCCGGAAGTGGATGTCGGGCGGATCGGGCTGTTCGGCGATTCCATCGGCGCCTCCTACGTGGTCTGGGTCGCGGGGATGGACGACCGGGTAAAATGCACCATCTCGGTGGGAGGAGCCGGGGATTGCCGGCGCTGGACCAAGCTGGTCTGGGGATACGAGAAATACATGAAACTCGTCGAACTGGTGAAGGAAGACCGAAAGCAGCGGGTCCTGACCGGGAAGTCCGGCTGCATCCCGGTCAACCAGTATCTCGCTTGGGGAGAGCAGGAGACCAAGGACTGGGCGGAGATCGTCAAGGTTTTCGGCACCCGCCCTCGGAGCGTCGGAGGGCCCATCACCATCGAAACCGTCGAGAAGTTCCTGGAGTTCGTGCCCGAGGAGCAAGCCCACCGGATCCGGGCCCTTATGGTCAGCAGCGCCGCCGTGAGCGTCGTGGTGCCGCCCGAGGAAAGCATCGCCATCTACGAGAAGGCCCGCGAGCCGAAGCGGCTGTGGATCCAGGAGCCCCGGGTGACGCCCACCCGTTACGGCTCCCACTTGGGCCAGGAAGGCTACCCCGACTATATCACCCAGGAGTATCTCTCCTGGCTCGATCAGCACCTGAAAGATGCCTGATCAAATCCTTGCCAACCCACCCTGCGCTGAAAGATCCGAATCCCCGGACTCCCGAAAGGGGCCGGGGATTCGGATCTTCAGGCTGCCCGAGGCAAACGCTGTCAATTGCGTCTGGCTGACTGTTATGCAGATGCCCTGGGTCAGTTGTTGCCCGCCCGGTTGTTGCCCGCCGCTTGTTTCAGCCCGAAACCCTGCCGCCGGTGCCGGCCGAATACTGTCCCTGCTTGCCGATGCCGAGCAGGACCACCCCGCTGCCGGTGATGGCGAAACCGGCGAGAATGAGCGTGACCCCCAGCCCGACCACCATATCCGACAGGTTTAAGCTCATCCGGGCGATGGTCAAGGCATTACGGAGGACCAACCCGTTGATATAGGTCGCGCGGTTCGGATCCTCACGGGACATCTTGCTGTAGGGGCCGAACTTCCCGAGGGTGTGATCCTTGATTGTATCCGCCTGGATCTGGGCGGTCTTGGCATCCGCGACGAGGACCTTC
>JACPQU010000130.1 GCA_016190305.1 Bacillota bacterium | reverse complement strand
CCTTAATCACCCCCCCCCCCCCCCCCCCCGGCTCTGGCTCCGGCTGAAGGGGCCCGGTCACGGTGGCCCCATTGCCTCTCAAATGGGGGGGGCGGTCATCGGTTTCAGCCACCGGTAGCCACAAGTTTCTGGTAGGTGGCAAAATCCCGGGGGGTGACCGGCAGGGGTTCATCGAAAACCGTGATCCCCGAAGCGTCAATGGTGAATTCCCGCAGATCCCGGGCGTGGGGGCCGCACCGGCTTTTCATGACCAGCAATCCCCTTCGCATAACCGCATTTATCTCAACGTACCGCAGAAGGAGGACTACGTCCGCGATGAAGGAGATGGCGTGTTCGGTACCCAGGGTGGCCGGTGAAAGGTGGGGCATCTCGTTGATCAGGAGAGAGGTCACTCCCTGGGAACGAGTATAGGCCATCAACTTAAAGATGAATTCCCGGATCTCGATCGAATCCTCCGTCAAGGCGGAGTTATAGGCGTGCATGGAGTCGAAGACGATCCGGGAATACCCGTTTTCCATAAAAAGCTCTCTCAACTGGTGGAAGTGGGTGTTGAGGTTGAGCTCCACGGGGTCGATCTCGATTACCCGGACCAGGCCTTCATCCACGTAGCGGTCTATGGGCAGCCCCAACGAAGCGCCCTGCCTGATCAGGGACTCCGCGGTTTGTTCAAAGCAGCAGTAGATGCTCTTCTCGCCCAGGCGTGCGCCTTCCACCAGGAATTTCAAAGCCAACGTGGTTTTTCCGATCCCGGCACTCCCCATCAGCAGGACCACCGAGCCCGGATGAATCCCGGAACCGAGGATCCCGTCAAGTCCTTCCACCCCGAAGTGTACGGGGGGACGTTTGTCCTTGCGCGTCGAAGCGGGAGTCCGGACGGTGGTTGCCCGCGGGTACACCCGCAGGCCGGAACCGGTGATCTCCAGGGTATGCGTCCCGGTCAGGAAATCCTGCCCCCTGCTCTTGATGACCTCGATGGTCCGCCATCTTGCCGAAAGCCGCTTCCTGATCCCCAGCGAGATCAGCGTGTCCGCAATGTATCCCTCGCTCTGGATCTGGGGGGACTCCTCGGCGGTCAACATCACAAGGGCCTGCTGGTTGCGGAGCATATTGATGAAGGAGTAGATTTGCTCCCTGAAAATCTCCAGTTCCTTCTGGTATTTAAAGAGGGTGATGCTATCCACCGCGATCCTTCTCGCGCCGATGTTCCGGATCTCCTGGTGCAACGGGCTCTGGTAATCCTGCATGAGGCGAATGAAGGTATCGGGGGAGGTCTGAACAATGCGGAGCATATTCCCCCGCTCCTGGGCAGCTATATCCCATCCGAAACTGTGTGCGTCCCGGATGAGCCTGGCCGGCGACTCCTCGAAGGTGACCATGATCCCTGGTTCCTTGAATTTGACGGCGCCCGCGTAAATGAACTGCACGCAAAGCGTGGTCTTGCCGGTTCCAGGGTTACCGGTTACCAAAATGGCGTTGCCGCGTGGGATTCCCCCTTTAAGGATCTCGTCCAGACCATCAATCCCCACCGGGCTGATGAATTGACCAGTGTCCATAAGCTTCCTCCAAAAAGGGTATCTCCTTTGGTTTTTAGCGGATATACCCCGGAGTTTTGACTAGGGAGCACTTCCGGACTGGAGTAACCTGGTCAGGATCACCAGGCGGCCGTCCGGAGTGGAATAAAAGGCAAGGAACTTGTCGATGACCCTGGTTTGAGTCGATGAGTTGAAGGAATAAACCGGTTTGTGATCTTGTTGAAATACCTTAAGCACTCCCTGCCGAGTCAGCGCGAGTGCGGATTCCTCAACCTTCTCCAGCGGTCGCCCGATGTGCCGGGCCAGCCCTTCCGCCGTATCCATGGACCAGGGGTTGCCGTGAAAGTAGGTGATCAGGTCCAGCTTCGCAAAAGAGTCTACCAGGGAGTCCAGCAACTCCAACTCCGGAGACTGCTCCGGGGAGGGTAAGGGTTCAACCATTGAGGGCACCTCCTTTGAATACGGATTCGGCCTGTTTTTCGGCCAATGAGGCCAACTGGAGGGCAACGGCGATCAGTTCGTCCAGCTTGAAGGGTTTCGGAAGAAAGGCGTTGCGAAGCCGCTCATCAACGAATGTTTCGGAATAAAGGGCTGAAACGAAGATGACGGGAAGACCCGGAAGATCGTCCCGGATTGTGAGAGCCGCCTCCTGGCCTGAGGCTCCCTTGAGAAGCAGATCAGCGATCAGGAGATCCGGCCTCATCTCCCTGGCCAGCCGTACCGCGTGCTCAGGCTCCTCGGCCTCCCGGCAAAGGAAGCCGGCTCCGGAAAGGATGAGAGAGAAAATCTCTCTTAGGTTCCGTTCATCCTCAAGGATCAGTACGCTCGGCATCGAATTCGACCGTGAAGAGGCCTCTGGCTCCATTTCTTAGGATTTTATGAAATTAAACCGCTTTAAATCAGCTTGGTTTCCGGTTCCTGATGCTTAGGTATGGTAAGGAATGACTTTTCCAAAAAAAACCGATCCCCCTTTCGATATCTCCGCTGCGATCACCTTCGGGAACTGGGAATTAAATGCCAGATGTTTTTGGGTTTGAGATCGGTTGACTAAAGGAAAGAAGCGGAGGAGGTATCCCTGGGGAGTATCAAGTAAAAAAGAAATCACAGAGAGGGGGTTATTGAACATGGTTGCTTTACCGCCGGGGACCAGGGAGACCAATATCACCCGCTTGATCGCCCCCCGGCCGATCGCCCTGATCTCCACGGTGAGCACGGACGGGGCGGTCAACGCGGCTCCGTTCAGCTTCTTCACCCCGGTGCGCTACAGCCCGCCGACCCTGTGCTTCAGCATCGGGACGAAGAAGCACAGCTCACAGCACGGCTACCAGCCGGGCCTCACCGAGGAGAGTCCGGATCTGCCCAAGGATACCTGGCGCAACCTCTGCGACACCAACGACTTCGTGATGAACTTCGTCTCCGCGGACCTGCTGGAGGCCGTGATTGTCACCAACAAGCGGTGGCCCTACGGGGTCGACGAGATCGCCAAGTCGGGGCTGGGCGTGGAGGCATCCACCAAGATCAAGGCGCCGCGGATCAGGGAAGCCAAGCTGGCGCTGGAGTGCGTGGTCGCCAAGACCGTGGATCTGGGCGGGCAGATCGTCGTCTTCGGGGACGTGGTGCAGGTCCACGCGGACCCGCAGATCCTCGATGAGGACGGAAAAGTCAACTGCCTTAAGGCGGATCCCCTCATGCACTGTTTCGAGGATCTCTTCGTCAAGATGGGTGATTCCATCAGGCGGACCCTCGACCGGTACAATTTCTAAAGAGGGCCGGCCTTTCCGGATACGGCTTTCCCGCGTTGGCCCGTCAAGTAGTTTCAGCGCCGTAATGCCGCCGGCCGCCGGAGAAATCCCGGCGGCCGGCACGTTCCACGGGTCCCTGTCTTTTTAGGCGCCCGTCGGTGTGAAGATTGTGAAGATGTAGAATCGCTATTCGTTCACCGGGCTTCAGCCGAAAATGAGCGAGGCCGCGAGCAGGGCCAGCCCGGTGTTGAAAATGGTTGCCACCCCGTAGATGAGGATGGGGCGCCATCCGGCCTCCTTGAGGCCGGAAAAGGACAGCCCGAAGCCGATGGAAAGGAAGGCGGCCATGAAGAACCAATCGCGGAGCGGCTGGATGGCCGACTTGATCACGCTCTTGTCGACCCACCCCCCGCTCAAGCCCAGGGAAACCGTCACCGAAGCCAGGACGAAACCGAGGACGAACTTGGGGAAACGCTCCCAGATCTGCCAGGCGCTCGGACGCTGTCCGGGGGTCTTCTCGACCACGACCACCCAGTAGAGGGCGAGCAGGAAGGCCACCACCCCGATGAGGGCGTTCTGGGACATCTTCACGATGGAGGCGACCTTCAGCGCCTCCTCCCCGGCGATGGCCCCGGCGCCGGTGACGGCGGCCGTGGTGTCGATATTCCCGCCGATCCAAGCCCCGGCCACCTCCTGGTCGAGCCCCAGCCAGTTCGCTGCAGCGGGTTGCAGGAACATCAGGGGGAGGGCGAAGAGGATCACAAGCCCGGTCACGTAGGCCAGTTGCTCCTTCTTGGCCAGGACCGCCCCGGCCGCCGAGATGGCCGCCGAGACACCGCAGATGGAGACCGATGCCGAGATTACCGCCCGCAGGCGGCTGTCAATCTTGAACAGGCCTGCCAGCCACCAGGTGAAGAAGAACACGCCGGTGATCAGGATCAGGGCCTGCAGGATCCCCCTGACCCCGAAGGCGACCAGGGCCGCGATATTGACCGTGGCCCCGAGGAGAACCAGCCCGGTTTTCAGGAAGAACTCGGTGCGAAAAAAAAGCGCCAGCCTGGCCCGAATCCCCAGCAAGGAGGTCAGGAGGTTGGCCGCGAGACCCAGGGCCACGGCGTAAACCGGGTATTCCAGCACCTTGAGCCGGGAATCGACGGAGGGGATGGTCTTGTTCAGCCACCAGGCGGCGGCGGCGAGGAGGCCCACCAGGATTAACGATGCAAGATGCCAGGGAAGCTCTTTGGATGACGCCTGCTCCGGTCCGGCCTCGGAGAGGGTGGTTCCTTGAGTGTTCAACTTATGCCAGCTCCTTTCGCTTCAACCAGACTTTCCGGGTTTTGGTTTCAAGGCACCTTTTGAATGACTCCGGCGACGGAAAGACCTACCAGGACCAGGCCGATGATCACGGCCAGCCAGTCCTCAGAGATCTTCCGGGAGCCTTTGGCCGGGGCGGTTTGCTGCTCCAAGACTATCCCTCCTTTCCTGCGGGATCCGTCCCGCACAGTTTGCGGGGCGACGGTAGATAAGGAACTGCTTAAGATCGGACGCGAACAATGAAAGAGTGAAAGGGTTAAAGAATGAACGAGTTTCAGGATAATGGGCCGCCCTTAAACCGAGTAATCAGATCAGATTATATATCTATTTCTTTCCATGTCAATCCTGACTTTCATCCGCCCCCTCTGTCCCAGGCGGCAATCAGGTAGGAATAAAGCTATGTGCCGGCGGGAGAGGACATAACCGGATCCTGTCGAAAAAATCCCGGCCGCCGCGGGCGCAGTCGAACATGCAAACCTTGGGTCGATCAGGCGGATCCCTGGAGGAAGCCGGAGTCGGCGGGGCGAACGCATGGAGCCTGATCATTAGTTGCGGGGGTGGGTCGGCTGAAGGTGCAATCGTTTCACGCGCTCCTGCGGGAACGCTTGCTGGTCCTCGACGGGGCCATGGGTACCTTCCTGCAGCGGGCGGGCTTGCCGTCGGGGGCTTGTCCCGAGGAGTGGAACCTTACCCATCCCGAGACGGTGACCGGGATCCACGAATCGTATCTGGCCGCCGGGGCGCGGATCATCGAGACCAATACCTTCGGGGGCACGAGGCGGAAGCTGGCCGAATACGGGCTGGCCGGCCGCCTTCGGGAGATCAACGCCGCTGGCGCCGCCGCCGCGGCGCGGGCCCGGGAGCGCCATCCGGCCGGGGGAACCGTCCTCATCGCCGGTTCGGTCGGGCCCACCGGGTCCCTCCTGGAGCCCTTGGGCGACCTTTCCTTCGCGGAAGCCGTCGATCTCTTCGCCGAGCAGGTCGAAGCCCTGGCCGCCGGCGGTGTCGACCTGATCCTGGTGGAGACCATGGCCGATCTCCAGGAGGCCAGGTCCGCCGTCATCGGCGCCCGCCGGGCAGCGCCCCGGCTTCCCCTCCTGGTCTCCCTGACTTTCGGCGGCGGGGGCCGGACCCTGACCGGAACGGATCCGGCGGGTGCGGCCGTCACCCTTGAAGCCATGGGGGTGGACGGCCTGGGGGTCAACTGCTCGGGAGGACCGGAGGAGCTTCTCGGCGCCGTCCGGTCGATGCGGGCGGTGACCGGGATCCCTATGATCGCTTACCCGAACGCGGGCCTGCCGAGGCTCGAAAGCGGGAGCGGCAGCACGATCTTTCCGCTCGGCCCGGACGGATTCGCAGGCGCCATGCTTCCCTTCGTGGAGGCCGGGGCCAACATCCTGGGCGGCTGCTGCGGGACCGGGCCGGATCACATCCGGGCCCTGGCGCAGGCGGTTGAAGGCCGCTCTCCCTCCTTCGTCCCTAAAGCCCGGGGAGAGGATCCCCGGGCCAAGCTCGCCTCCCGCTCCCGCTGGATCATCCTGGACGATCTTCCCGGGATCGCCGTCGTCGGGGAGCGGATCAACCCCACCTCCAGGCGCCTGCTCTCCGCCGAGATCCGGGAGGGCCAAAGCAGCCTGCTCAGGGCGGAAGCCCGGAGGCAGGCCGAAGCCGGGGCCGATCTGCTCGACGTCAACGTGGGGGTCCCCGGGATCGATGAGACCCTGGCCATGACCAGGGCGGTGCAGGCCATCCAGGACACCGTCGATCTTCCCCTGGTCCTGGACAGCTCCGCCCCGGAGCCCCTGGCGGCGGGGCTGGCCGCTTACACCGGAAAGGCCCTGCTCAACTCGGTCAACGGCGAGCAGGAGAAGCTGGCGTCGGTGCTCCCCTTGGCGGCGGCCTGGGGGGGAGCGGTGGTGGCCCTCTGCCTCGATGAGAGGGGGATCCCGCCCACCGCGGCGGGCAGGCTGGAGATCGCCGAGCGGATCGCGCGGGCCTCGGATGCCGCCGGGATCCCCCGAGCCGACCTTTTCATCGACTGCCTGACCCTTACGGCCGGGGCCGAACAGGCCGGACCGGCGGAGACCCTGCGGGCCATCGCGATGGTGAAGGACCGCCTGGGGGCCAGGACCATCCTCGGGGTGAGCAACGTCTCCTTCGGCCTGCCCGCCCGGTCCCTTCTGAATGCGACCTTCCTGGCCATGGCCGTCGGGGCCGGCTTGGATTCGGCCATTATCAACCCCTTCGACGAGGGGGTGATGGGGGTGGTCCGGGCGGCCGCCGTCCTCTTGGGCCGGGATCGGGACTCGGCCCGGTACGTGGCCTGCTACGGCGGTCGAGGGAAGGACGCGCCGGCTCAGGCCATCGTCCCGGCCATCGTCCCGGCCCCGGACGGTGATCCCCTGGTCCGGCTGCGGGAAGGGATCCTGCGCGGCGATCGGGATGTCATGGTTCCGGCCGCCAGGGAGGCCCTCGCTCTCCAGCCCCCCCTCGCCCTGATCCAGCAGGTTTTGACCCCGGCCCTGCAGCAGGTGGGGGAGTATTTCAGCGAGGGGCGTTACTTTCTCCCCCAGTTGATGACGTCAGCCGAGGCCATGGAGGCGGCCTGCCGCTTCCTGGAGGGCCATCTGCCCGACAAAGGGGATCAAAAGGGGACGGTGGTCATGGCCACCGTCCAGGGGGACATCCATGACATAGGCAAGAACATCGTGGCGCTGATGCTTCGAAACTACGGGTACCGGGTGGTCGACTTGGGAAAAAACATTCCGGCGGACGAGATCCTGCGGGCGGCCCGAGAGCATCGCGCCGATCTGGTCGGCCTCAGCGCCCTCATGACCACCACCATGGTGCAGATGGGCAGGGTCATCGATCTGCTTCGTTCGCAGGGGCTCCCCGTGCCGGTCGTCATCGGCGGTGCGGCGACCAGCCGGGAGTTCGCCGGATCCATCGGGGCCGACGGCCACGCCTCGGATGCTGCCGAGGCCGTGAAGCTGGTCCGGGGGATCCTGGG
>JACPQU010000011.1 GCA_016190305.1 Bacillota bacterium | reverse complement strand
GCCGGAGCGGGGTGGTGCTCCGGTTGGGGTTGTACACGCCCATGATCGCCGCGTTGCCTTTGGCGCATAGTCGCCCAACGCTATGCGGGCTGTCGGGATCGCCCTCGATCTTCACCAGGACCCCGTTCACCCGGTGGGCCAGGATAGAGCAACCGTTGTAGCACATGTAGCAGGTGGATGGAATCCAGACATCTTCGGTGACCTTGCGCTCGGCCTGGGCCAAGTTTAAACCCCCCTAGAGTTGTCGGCCTTGGTGAAGCCGCCCCTGCCTGCCGGAGAGAATGAGCAAAGAGGGCCGCCTTGAATCGGAGGGGCCTTTGCCCGAAGCGGAGTCCGGCTTCGAGCCGGATCCGGGCCTCGCGGCAACTCCCGCTGTCCGAAAGGATTAATCTATCGACAAGTATTTGGTTGCTCCAGAAGTGCGGGACAAGGACCGCCTATCCGTCTAGAAGGGTCAACCTGTCGTTGAACTGCTTTGTGGTTGCGGCGGTGATGAGTGTATAAGTTGGGCCGGTCAACTCTTATTAAAACGGCGGTTGCGGCATCATAACATGCCCCCGCGGCAGGTGTCAACGGTTTCCCCTTTCGGCCCGTCCCGCTCCTCCAGGCACGGTCCGAGGGGCGCCGGGTTGCAGTACAGGCGGACGATGTCCCACCGGGCGTCCCTTCCCACCGGGTCGAAGTAGGCCTTGCGCTTGATGATCTGGTCCAGGTCAATCTCCGCGTGGAGGATGGTTTCCTCCCCGTAGACCGGGCCGGCGATATAGCTGCCGTCAGGGGCGATGACGGCGCTCCCGCCGGTGTACCAGCCCCCGCCCCCCTGCGGCTTCCAGGCGGTATCCTGATCCCCGGCCTCCGTTTCCACGGCCTTCGCTCCCCCGGCTCCCCCTCCGCCGCCTCCCGTTTCCCTGGATGGAAACGGGAGGTAAGTGGAGGCCACCACGGTGAAGGCCCCGGATTCCAGGGCGTACTGCCGCGAGGCGATCTGAGTGATCTGCTGGTTTTGCCCGCTTCCCCCGGACCCCGCGGGACCCCAGCCTCCCGGCCAGACCGCGCAGTGGATCTCTTCCCCTCGGGTCATCATGGCGTACTTGAAAAGGGGCTGGAGATGCTCATAGCAGATCAGCCCCCCGATCCTGCCGATGGGGGTGGGAAAAACCGAGAAGAGGTCTGTCCCGTCGCCCCGGCCATGAAAAACCCGTTCACGGTGGGAAGGGGTCAGCTTGCGGTGCCTGCCGATGACCTTTCCGTCAGGGCCGAGAAAACAGAGGGAGTTATAAATCATGGCCGGAAAATCCGGATGGCGCTCATTGATCCCGATGCAGACACAAGCCCCCGCAGCGATGGCGGCTTCGCCGAGGGCTTCGGTCTCAGGACCGGGGATGACAACCGATTCCCTGGTGAGGATCGCGGTGTTCTCCACCCACCCGGCGGATGGGTCCACCGGCCAGTTCGGGAAAGCGGGGATGAAGCACTCCGGAAACACGATCAGTTGGGCCCCGTGCCGGCTCGCCTCCGCGATGAGCCGGCAGGCTTTTTGGGTCGTGGCCTTCCGGTCCATGGGCATCACCGGCCCGGATTGTACGGCTGCCACCTTGACCTTCCTCGCCATCTCCCCGCCCCCCCCTTCCCTTTCCGTCACTACGGGCCCTACCCCCGCGGCTTCTTTGACCGGCTGCTTACCCCAGGGCTTGCCTGAGGATTTCCGCGATATCGTCCTTTCCGGCCGGCCGGGGGTTGTTCCGGATCCCGCCGCCCTTGAGAGCATCCTCGCAGAGGAGGGGAAATACCTCCTTCGTCACCCCCAGCTCGGACAGCCCGCGGGGAAGACCCGCGTCCGCCAGGAGCTCTTCGACTGCTTCCACGGCCATCCCGGAAGCGTCCAGGTCGTCCCGGCCTCCCGGATCCTTCCCGAGGGCCGCCGCTACCCGGGCGAACTTGGCCGGGCTGGCGGTCCGGTTAAACTCCAGGACGTAAGGGAGCAGCACGGCGTTGGAGAGACCGTGCGGAAGGCGGCAGCGGGTCCCTAGCGGCTGGGAGATGGAGTGCACCAGGCCCAATCCGGCGTTGGCCATCGCCATCCCCGCCATGGCGGCGGCCATGAGCAGATTGTGCCGGGCTTCCAGGTCACGGCCGTCGGCCAAAACCCGGCGCAGGTGGCTGCCGATCAGCTCGATCGCCCCCAGGGCCAGGCTGTCCGTGAAGGGCGACGCCCGCAGGCAGGTGAAGGCCTCTATGGCATGGGTCAGGGCGTCGAGAGCGGTGCCGGCCGTGAGCCCCGGGGGGAGTGTAACGGTCAG
>JACPQU010000014.1 GCA_016190305.1 Bacillota bacterium | reverse complement strand
GCCTCAAGCGGATGTTCTGGAGCCCACCGACGTTTTGGAGCAGATCCGGTTGCTCTTGAACACGGAGCCGGGGGAAATCTTCAAGATCGCCGGGGGAGCACCCCTTGAGGGCAAGGTCAAGGTCAATGGGGCCAAGAATGCGGCTCTCCCCGCCTTGGCCGCCTGCCTGCTGGCCGACGAACCGAGCACTCTGCACCGGGTGACCCCTGCCGAAGATATCCGCTGCATGGGGTTGCTCCTTTCTTACTTAGGTGCCGTGGTGAGGATAGAGGATCGTGACTCCGGTGAGAATTCCTGGACCATCGAACCCGCCGGACTCTTTCGGCACGGCGCCCCTTTCCAGCTTGTATCGCGGATGCGCGCGTCTTTTCTGATCCTCGGGCCTCTCCTGGCACGGCTGGGACGCGCCCGCATCCATCTCCCCGGCGGCTGCGCGATCGGCACCCGTCCCATCGACCTTCACCTCAAGGCGCTGGCCGCCCTCGGAGCCAGGATCTCCATCGGCGACGGCCTTGTTTCAGCCGAGACCAACGGGCTGAAGGGGGCCTTGATCCGGCTTGACTTTCCCAGCGTCGGCGCTACCGAGAACACTATGATGGCCTCCTGCCTGGCCAGGGGGATCACCACCATTGAGAACGCGGCGGAAGAGCCCGAGATCGTCGACCTTGCCCGGTTGCTGATCACCATGGGGGCGAAAATTGACGGCGCGGGGACGAAGCGCATCCAGGTTGAAGGCGTTGACCGGTTGAGTGGAACCGATCACATCCTGCCGGCTGACCGCATTGAGGCGGGGACCTTCCTGGCCGCCGCCGTTGCAACGCGAGGCAGGATTACGGTCGAGGGCGTCGATCCGTCCAAGCTCACGGCTGCGCTGCTCAAGATGAGCGAGATGGGAGTCGAGGTGGAAGAGGGTCCGGACTGGATCAGGGTGGATGCCCGGTCCAGACCTCGGGCCGTTCACCTGATCACCCAGCCCTATCCCGGATTCCCCACCGATCTGCAACCCCAGTTCACCGCCGTACTTTCCACCTCCCAGGGTTTGGGCAGGATCACTGAGCAGGTGTTCGAAGATCGATTCGGTCATGCCCGCGAATTGGAGCGGATGGGTGCCAGGATCAGGCTGGACGGCCGCACCGCACGGATCCGGGGGGTGTCCCGCCTGACCGGAACCCAGGTAAGCGCCGCGGACCTCCGGGGAGGGGCCGCCTTGGTGATCGCCGGGCTTGGGGCCGAAGGACTGACCGAGGTCCGGGGGGTCCGGCACATTGATCGAGGTTACGTAAATTTGGAGGGGCGCCTGGCCTCCCTGGGCGCATGCATTGAACGCCGCTGGTCCTGAGTTCCGAGCCTGGGCCTGAGTTTCTGTAATTGATCCCTCGTGGCATTTTTCCCCTGTGATCCCTGTATGATCCCTTGACGGCGCCGGTACAAGGGGAGGGGGCTGCGAGGGCACGTGCGTTTTTATCTGGGGATCTTCGCTTTCCTGTGCTTCCTTTTGATCCTCCTTCCCGGCCTCCTGGTGCTGATGCTGAAGATGGTTGAAAGGGGCGAGCTCCCGCCGGCGAAAGAGTTCCCCATCGCTGTGCACCGGCACGACCTCGAAGGCATCGTGGAACTGGACATGGAGGAATATCTCAAGGGTGTCGTGGCGGCCGAGATGCCCGCTCTCTTTGAGAAAGAAGCGCTGAAGGCCCAGGCGGTGGTCGCCAGGACTTATACCGTGAAGCGGCTGAAGGTGATGGGGGGCTCGGGCTCGGCCCGCCATCCGGGAGCCGATATCTGTACCGATCCTTCCCACGATCAGGCTTGGCTGTCCCAGGAAGCCCTTCGCCTTCGGTGGGGACTGGAGGGTTATACCACCAACTGGTCCCGGATCGATAGGGCGGTCGAGGAGACCAGGGGGTTGATCCTTACTTACGAGGGCAGCCCCATCGACGCGGTTTACCATTCCACCAGCGGGGGGAGGACTGAAAACTCGGAGGACGTCTGGAAATTCGCCTTCCCTTACCTCAAGGGAGTGGTATCCCCCTGGGAGGCGCACTCCCCATACTACGTGAACCGCAGGGAGATCTCCCTCAATGAACTGGCGGCGGCTGTGGCCCGGGCCGGAATAAGCAAGGTGAAGTCGATCCCTGACCTGGCCGCGGGGGTCTCGGTGGTGGAATCAACCGTCTCCGGAAGGGCCAAGCTGATCCGGGTCGGGCCGCAGGTCCTGAAGGGAGAGGAGTTCCGGAGGCTTCTGGGTCTTAATTCTTCCTGGTTCTCCTGGAAAACCGACGGACAGGTGATCACGGTCACCACCAGGGGCAAAGGGCATGGAGTGGGATTATCCCAGTACGGTGCCGACGGAATGGCTCGAAAGGGTTACCAGTATGCCGAAATCCTCTCCCACTACTACCAGGGGACCAAGCTGCAGGGGATGCCGCCCCCCCCTGGAGCCCCGGTTGCTTTCAACCAGGCCGCGACAATTTCTCAAAACAGTCCTCCTGCAAAGCGCCCTTCGACTACCATCAACCATCCTGAGCAGAACAGGGAGGATCCGGCGGGGAAGCCGTAGAAAAAACCGAATAAATATTTTTGGAGCCGGATGAGATTTAGAGGATCGGATCAGATTTTGAGAATCGAGTCAGAGAACCCAGACCGGCTTTTTCAACTAACCTTCGCTAATGGCGAACCTGCACTGACTCTGGTCTTAGAAAGAATCTTTCCAGAAACTCAACTTCAAACTGAACGGGCTTGCTGAAATCCGGTATGTACAGTGAAGTCTGCCGCGTGCCAGGCGGCAGGCGGATGCATCGGTCAGGAAAGATCCGCCGGTACCCGGTGGACAAGATGGAGGGGGGACGAGGTTGGCTGCCAGCATTGATTGGAGCAAGTACAAGGACGTCGCGGACAAGATCTTCAAGTCCTACGAGAAAGAGATCTGTGACTACCGGGTCCAGCCCAAGTGGGACATCCTGGAACCCTTCGTGATCAAGTCCTGTCCCGCCAACGGCTTCATCAGCAAGACCCAGAACCCGAACGAACCCAATAATCTTGAGGAGTTCGCCATTCAGGCCGAGGAGACCATCAAGGCGGGGGTCACCAGCGTCCATTTCCACGTCTTCGACGACAAGGGACAGCCCTCCGGGGACCTGGGCAAGACCAGGGCCCTGATCTCCCCGCTCAAGGCCAAGTATGGGGACAAGGTTGTCTGGGACGGTTCGGTCGCTTCGGGAAAGACCATGGAGGAAGCGATGCAGCCCATCATCGAGGGGCTCATCGAGATCGCCGTCGTCAAGCCGGGCGGAACCTTTTTCGGCGGCTCGCTGACCGCTTGGAACATTCAATGGGTGCAGGCCCAGGTGGAGTTGATCCAGAGTCTCGGGGCGGTGCCGAAAATCACCTGCCATGATACCGGTTATATCGACAACGCCAAGCGCTGGCTGGTCGATACCGGGCTGTTGAAGAAGCCCACCCACTGGCTGCTGGCCGTGGGGATGCCGGGCCTGACCCCCATGTGGGATCCCATGTCCTGCCTGGAGACTCTCATGCTCATGGTTCGCCGGGTCAGGGAGGCGGACCCCGATGCCGTGATCATGGTCAACGGCGGCGGGAGGGCTCACCATCACATCACCGCCGCGGCCGTTCTGTTGGGCCTGCACGGGGCGCGCGTCGGGCAGGAGGATTGCATTTACCGTTACGCTCACAAGGATGAGTTGATCAACAGCACCACCCAGATCGTCAAGTCCACCATGAGGCTGGTGGAAGAGATGGGGCGCCGGGTGGCCACGGCGGAAGAGTACCGGAAGATGATCGGGCTGGCCTGAAGCCGGCCCCGGTTGCGGGGGGTTGCGGTTGACTGGCCAGCGGATGGATCGGTTGGCCCTTCACGGGATCGAGCTGGCTTATCCGGAACGGTGGCACCTGGTCTTTGAAGAGCGCAACCCCAGGTGGGACCGGGGTCAGGTCGGGATCCACGGCCTGGAGGCACAGGCATTCATCTCCCTGGTTTGGGACCGGCCGCAAGGCTTGCTAAACGGGTCACTGGAGGATCACGTGACCAGGGTCCTGGGTCAAATGGGCCGCCGGTTACGTGGTTTCAACCTTCTCTCGCGGCAAGAGGCGACGCACCGGGAGCATCCGGCCTTCTTGAGCGAGGTTGTGTTTGCTGTCGGCGGCGGGTTCCTCCGGGGTTCCCCCAGGCCCGTCCAGCGGTTGCAGATGATGCTTGTGTGCCCGGTGAGCGGGCGATTCTTCGCCCTTCATGGAACCGCCACGCGGAATGCTTTCGAGGAGTGGAGGACCGTTTTTGAAAAGGTCCTCCATTCCCTGGTTTGTCATCAGGGGGCGGCGGATTGAATTCTGCCAGTTACTGAAAAGAGGGGGAAGAGGGTTGTATTTCATAGGGATCGACGTGGGAGGAACTTTCACCGATTGCGTAGCCATCGACAAGAATGGTAAGAGCGTGATCGTCAAGAGCCCCACCACCCACGGCCGGCTTCTGGAGGGGATTTTCAACGCCATCCATCTGGCCGCCGAGTCCTTTGACACCGACGGTCAGACTCTCCTCCAGGAGCTCAGCCAGCTCTGCCACGGAACCACCATCTCCACCAACACCCTCCTTTCCAAGAGCGGGGCCAAGACCGGTCTGATCACCACCAAGGGACACCGGGACGCCCTGCTGATGATGCGGGTCGGCCGTTTGACCCATCCTCCCAAGTTCGGGCTCCAGTTTGACCGGCCCGAGCCGCTGGTGAAACGGCGCCACATCAAGGAGGTCAGCGAGCGGATCGATTATAAGGGTTCCGTCGTGAGCCCTCTGATTGAGGCGGATGTGATCCAGGCGGTGGACGAGCTGGCCGCCGAGGGGATCCAGGCCGTCGCCGTTTCTCTCCTCTGGGCGTTTATCAACCCGGTCCACGAACAGGCGATCCAGCGGATCATTGAGCAGCGTCACCCTGAGATCCACGTGACCCTCTCCTCCGAGCTGGCGCCTTTCATCGGGGAGTACGAGCGGACCAGCACCACGGTGGTCAACAGCTACGTGGCTCTCCGCCTGCGCAGCTACCTCAAGAACTTCTCCGGGACCCTGTCCGAGCGGGGGATGGAGGTCTCCCCCCTGATCATGCAGGCCACCGGCGGTCTCCTTCCGCTGCAGCTTTCCATGGAGTCTCCGATCACCACCATCAACTCGGGGCCGGTGGGAGGAGCCATCGCCTGTCGGGAACTTGGTAAGCTCACCGGACAGCCAAACCTCCTGGGTGTGGATATGGGCGGCACCAGCTTCGACATCGCCCTGATCGTGGATGGGATGACCACGGTCACCCTGGCCTCCAAGTTTGCCGGATACGACATCTCCATCCCGTTCGTGGACGTGCACTCCATCGGGGCGGGCGGCGGCAGCATCGCCCGCGTCGACGTGGCGGGGCGTCTGAAGGTGGGGCCGGAGAGCGCGGAATCCGAGCCTGGCCCGGCCTGCTACGATAAGGGCGGGACCGAGCCCACCGTCACCGACGCCGACGTTCTCCTGGGCTTGATCAACCCTGAGTACTACGTGGCCGGCCGCTTCGCGCTCAAGAAGGAGCTGGCGGAGAAGGCCATCCGCGAAAAGATCGCTGCACCCCTCGGGATGGACGCCATCGAGGCCGCAAATGGAATTCTAAAGGTGGTCAACTCCTCGATGGTGGATGCGATGCGCACCAGGACGATCCAGCGCGGTCTGGACCCCCGGGAGTTCACCATGGTGGCCTTCGGCGGCTGTGGCGCGACCCACGCCTCTTTCCTCGCGCCGGACCTGGGGATCCGGAAGATCCTGGTCCCGTACTCCGACACCGCCTTCTCGGCCAACGGGGTGCTGGGCGCCGACATCCTGCGAAGCTTCTCCGTCACCGATATCTTCCAGCCGCCCTTCGATGCGGATACCTTCAACCGGGTCTTCAACCAGTTGGACCAGGAGGGACGGAAGCTCTTCACCGGGGTGGGGATCAAGGAAGAGATCCTGGACTTCATGCATTTTGTGGAGATGCGCTACCGGGGCCAGTTCTATTCCCTGGAGATCCCGATGCCGCCGCGGGCCCTCACCTCCGCCGACCTGGAGAAGGCCCTGGACGACTTCGAGGATTTGTACGAGCGCTTCTATGGGACCGGCACCAGGTTCCGCGAAGCCGGGATCATCGCCACGCGCCTTCGTTCCGACTGCATCGGCAAACTGGCGACACCGGCGATGCAGTTGAACGGACGCGGGAAGTCGGGTATCGGAAGATCCTATGCCAGCCGGAAGGTCTACTTCGACGGTTGGGCGGATACGGCTATTTACCGCTTCGAGGACCTGCTGATCGGGAAGGAGCACGAAGGCCCGGCCATCGTGGAAAAGACCGGCAGCACCGTGGTCGTCCGGCCCGGGCAGAGGTTCTCCCTGGACGAGCACTATAACCTGGCCATCGAGATGTAGGACGAGAGGCCAGTGACGGGTCGGTGAAAGAAACCCGGCCCGGTCGACCTCCGGCGTTTGCCGGCAAGTGTGCGATCACGATGGGGGGGCTTGACCCTTGGCCAGCGCAGAAGGGCAAGCAGGTCCGGCATCCGCCGCGGCCCACCAGGGCAGCCAGCCGAGAGTGGATCCGATCCTGACCGAGGTGGTCGCGAACAGGCTTTTCCAGATTCTGCTGGAAGGAGCGCAGACCCTCAAGAAGGTGTCCGGAGCCGCGATCACGGTGGAGGCCGCCGACTTCGCCATTGATCTCTTCGACGCCGCGGGGAATACCTTCATCTACAGCCCGATCGGGCTCCCCCGCCAGGGCAGCGCTGTCAGGCTGGCCCTGCCGGTGGTGCTCCGCGACCTTGGAAAAGATCCCGGGATCTTCCCCGGCGATGTGATCATCACCAACGACCCCTATGCCTGCACCCTCCACATCGTCGACCTCCAGGCCGTCAAACCGATCTACTACGAGGGTGAACTGGTGCTCTGGATCGGAGTGGGGATCCACAAGGTGGACATGGGAGGCATGTCTCCGGGGATCTCCATCCGGGCCACCAACGCTTACCAGGAAGGGATGATCATCCCGCCGGTCAAGATCATCGAGCAGGGCCGGCTGAGGAAGGAAATCGTTAACCTGTACATGGCCAACGTGCGGGCCCGGCACAGCCAGGAACTTGACCTGCGGGGCCAGATCGCCGCGGTGCAGTCCCTTGACCGGCGGCTGCAGGAGGTTATCGGATGGTGCGGCCTGGGGACCTTCAAGGCGATCATGGCCGACCTGCAGGACATCTCCGAAAGGGTCGTCCGTCGCCGGCTGGCCACTGTTCCTGACGGGGTCTACG
>JACPQU010000123.1 GCA_016190305.1 Bacillota bacterium | reverse complement strand
GGCGGGGACCGGGAGGACGACCCTGTTAAAGGAAGCGTGTCCTTAGTAAGGATCGAAGAACCCCCGGATTTGGCCGCTCCGGATTGTTGTTGCTCCTGAACGGTTGTATTCCACTCAGCCCCGGCTTGGCCTATGAAAACCCGCGATTCCAGGAAGCCTAACCCTTGTGCAAAGGAGAATGCGGCCTGTGGCTGCCTCCCGAAGCCCGGACCGGGCAAAGCAGGAGCGTGAGCGGCAGCGAAAGCTGAGCTGTTATGAGGAGTCACTTTTTTCAGATGGCCGCATCCTGCCGGCGGGCATTGACGAGGCGGGGCGAGGCCCGCTGGCCGGCCCGGTGGTGGCCGCCTGCGTGGCCCTGCCCAGGGGGACCGTCATCGAGGGTTTGGATGATTCGAAGAAGGTCCCGCCGGAACGCCGAGCCCGACTTTACGAGGAGATCCTGACCCGGGCCGCCGGTGTCGGGATCGGGATCGTCGGGCCCGGGGTCATCGACCGGATCAACATCCGCCGGGCTACCTTCGCGGCGATGCGGACGGCCCTCGCCAACCTGGCGGCTCCTGCCGATTGCCTCCTGGTGGATGGGGAAAGGATTCCGGGGATACCCACCCCTCAGACCGCCCTGATCGGCGGCGATGCGAGAAGCATCTCCATCGCCGCCGCCTCCATCGTGGCCAAGGTGACCAGGGATCGAATCCTGGAGACCCTGCACCGGCTGCATCCCCGGTATGGTTTCAACGTGCATAAAGGGTATCCGACCCCTGAGCATCGCGAGGCTTTGCTCCGCTACGGCCCCTGTCCCCAGCACCGGCGGACTTTCTTGCGATGGCTGGAGGGGAGGGCGGATCCGGGGTCAACGGGTTCATCATCCGAGTTGGAGCCGGCCGGCTCGGAATCTGTACGGCTGGAACAGGCTGGGCTGGTACCCGCCAGGCTGGAGATGGCCAGGTTGGGGGAGGATTCCGCTGCGGAAGCGCTGACGGCACAAGGCATGCTGATCCTGACGCGGAACTACCGGTGCCGGTTCGGGGAGGTCGATATCGTAGCCCTGGATGGGGATGACCTGGTTTTTGTAGAAGTGAAGGCCCGGTCCTCCCGCACATTCGGAACCCCGGAGGAAGCGATCACCGCACGGAAAGCCCACCGCCTGGTCAAGCTGGCCCGCTGGTTCGTGGCCGCCGAGCGGCCCGCTGCGGGGGGGATCCGGTTTGATGTCGTACTCGTGGAACTGTCCCGAAGGGTGAAGGGCGGTGAAGTTTTCTGCACCCGGCTGGAGCACCTCCGCGGGGCTTTGGACTTCACCCATCTCTAGTCCGGCCTCTAGTCAGGCTGATAAAAGACCAGCCCGCTCACGGGCTTGGGATAGAAATAGGTGGACTTCTCCGGCATGCGCCCGCCGGCCGAGGCCACCGCGATGATCTCTTCCACCTTTGGGGGGAGTAAAAGGAAGGCCGCGGTTCCATCGGAAACCGATGCGGCCCGGTAAGCTTCACGTGCATCCCTGGTATAACTGACAACCGGTTTCTCGAGGTCGCGTTCCCTGGAAGCGGGCCCCTGGAACCCCCCATGTTGCGATACCGACTGCGCGTGCCCCGGCACCAATGCCTTTCCCGGAACCAGCTTCTCCCCTGCCGCCGGCGTTTCCCCAGTTATCCGTGCATCTCCGGGCACCAGCGCCTCCCCCGGTTCTCGATCCTTCCACAGAAGCGGGAGCAGGTAGCGATGGAGCAGCGATACATTCAGGAGGTCACGCGGTGATGCGGCACCCCCTGCCCCCCCGGGGACTGGAAACTCGATCAGCCATCCATTGCCACCGGCCAGGTATCCCCCCGTAAACCATCCCTCGCGGCGGGCGGCCGCCGCAGCTCCGGAATCGAAGCGTTCCAACAGAGTTTCCGCGCTGGGATACGCGGTCACCGATGCTCCCAGGGCTGTTTTCGCCAGCGCGGGGAACTCGCCTGGTTCCCCCGGTCGCAGCCCCGAGACGATTCGATGGGTGGGGAGGACGATCAGGCCCGGGTCGTAAGCATTGGAGAAGGCGACCAGGGTATGATCGGCGCTTGAACCCCGGCTGCGGGCGATGTCGCTGAATTTCAGGGCCGTTTCGTACCGGTGGTGCCCGTCGGCGATAAAAACCGGTAGAGGGTTGAAGAACGCTTCCAGGGAATCGGTGGTTTCGGATTGGGGAACGACCCAAAGCCGGTGACCCTGGCCTCCCTCTTCGACGAAAGCACAGAGCGGCTCCGTTTCGCGGCGGGTTTTGCGGAAGAGATCGCTGACCTTATTCTCAGGATCAAGATAAAGAGCGTAGATTGGGCTGAAGCAGGTTCCGGTCTCCAAGAGGAGGGAGAGGCGGTCGGACTTGGCTTTCGGGAAGGTGTCCTCGTGGGGGCGGACCATCCCCGTTTCGTAGGGCTCGGCGAGCAACCCGGCCAGGAAGGAACTGCGGACCATCCGTTTTCCGTCCCAGGTGAACTCCTGCTCGTACAGGTACAGGCTGGGGCGCTGATCAACGCGGAGAACGCCCTCGGCGAGCCACTCGGATAGGAAGCCGGCGGCTCGCCGATACCGGTTTTCGGTCTCGTTGTCACCCGGTAGGATCAGGCCGTATTCCAGCCGGACGGCGTTGAAAGGGTGACGATCATATAGGAGCCTTTGTTCCTCCCCGCTGATCACATCGTAGGGAGGACAGACGATCTCGTTCCATCGGCTGCCGATGCTTTCAGGGTTGTAACGCAGGCCCCTGATGGGTTTAATGACGGCCATATCAGAGCAACGCCTCCCGCAATGGCTCGGTTCACCACATGGATCCCCTACAGATCACCCATCGATTCCTCATAGATCACCATAGGCAGGCCGCTCGATCCCTTCCGGCGGGACCTGGAAGCTCAGCGCTCGGGGCTGCCTCGGAACGTCTTAAAATACCACATCGTACAGGTTATTCTTGTTTGCCCGGCGATCAGCAGCGGTCAGCCCATGTCCGGCGGCTTGCCAATTTACCGGCGGTAAGCCGGTTTTCGCGGCGGCGACCCATATTCCCTGTAAGCCGCGGAAGGACATGTAAGCTTTACATATGAATTATTGCAGCCTGGACTTGATGCACTTCACGATGAACTTCACGGCTGAATGGTTGAAGTTCCAGGGGAGGATGCCGGTTTGCTGGCGAGGATCCATAGCGGAGCATTAACGGGAATCACCGGGTACCCGGTGCTGGTGGAGGTGGACGTATCCCCGGGGATCCCCTCTTTCGAAGTGGTCGGGCTCCCCGACCCGGCCGTCCGTGAGGCCCGCGATCGGGTGCGCACCGCGATCCGCAACTCCGGGTACGAGTTCCCCCTGCGGCGGATCACCGTCAACCTGGCCCCGGCGGACTTCCGAAAGGAGGGCCCCGGGTATGATCTTCCCATCGCTCTGGGGATCCTGGCGGCCACCGGCCAGGTTATGGGGGACCCGGTACGCCCATTCGTGGCTCTCGGCGAGCTGTCCCTGGACGGAACCCTGAGGCCGGTTCGGGGGAGCCTCCCGGTCGCGGTGGGGATCGAGCGGGAGGGGCTTGGTCCGCTCCTGGTACCGGCTGGAAACCTTGCGGAAGCTTCCCTGGTACAACGCCTCGAGGTTTGGGGCGCGGGGGACCTGGCTGAAGCCGCCTCCCTCTGGAGCGGTGATCATCGCCAGGGCCCGGGTCAAGGCCGGGGACGGGAGCGGGGTGACGCTGGAGAGGAAAAGGGGGAACCCGATTTCGGGCCGGACCTGGGGCCGGACCTGGTCGAGGTCAAGGGGCAGGGGTATGCGAAGCGTGCCCTGGAGGTGGCGGCAGCCGGGGGGCACAACCTGTTGCTGGTCGGTCCCCCCGGTTCCGGGAAAACCATGCTTGCCCGGCGCCTCCCGGGGATCCTCCCGGCGTTGACCTGGGAGGAGCGCCTGGAGGTCACGTGTCTGTACAGCATCCGGGGTCTTCGCTGCAACGGCGCTCCCCTGGCGGATCGCCGTCCGTTCCGTTCCCCCCACCATTCCGCATCCACCGCGGGGATCATCGGGGGCGGAAGTCCTCCTCAGCCCGGAGAGGTCAGCCTGGCCCACCTGGGCGTGCTTTTTCTCGACGAGTTGCCCGAATTCCGTCGTGAGACCCTGGAAGCTCTCCGGGAACCTCTGGAAGAGCACCGGGTCGCCATCTCCCGGGTCGGCAGGACTCATCTTTACCCGGCCGACTTCGTCCTGGTGGGGGCGTGCAACCCCTGTCCGTGCGGTTACCGGGGGGATCCGGTCCGGGAATGCACCTGCAGCCCCCAGACCCTGGCCCGCTACCGCTCCCGGCTTTCGGGTCCCCTCCTCGATCGGTTCGACCTGCTAGTGGAGGTGCCCAGGGTCCGGCTGGACGAGATGCCCGTCCATCAAGGGACCGGCCGGCCCGGTAATCACGGTCCGATCAGCGGCACCGTTCGGGAGGGTATCGATCAACTTGGTGCGGCAACCGTCACACCCGTATCCGGTTCTGCAGCGGCCAGGGAAAGGGTCGAGGCAGCCCGCGGGCGCCAGCGGGACAGGTTCACCCCAGGGGGACCGACCTGCAACGCCAGGATGGGCAGGCGTGAGATCGAGCGCTGGTGCGTCCTTGACCGATCCTCCCGTGCTCTCCTCTCACAGGCGTATACACGCCTGGGGTTGAGCGGGCGCGGCCAGGACGGGGTGTTGAAGCTGGCCCTTACCCTGGCGGACCTGGATCGAGATTCTGCAATCCAGGCACACCATGTGGCGGAAGCGATCCAGTTCCGCAGCCTGGAACGGTGGTAGGATTTCAGCCCGGGCCCCGGGCCCCGGGCCCGGGCCCAGGGTCGGGACTGGGGGCTGAGGCTCGGAACCCAGAACCCCTGGTTTGGCCCGATTTTCCAGACACGGGTTGATGCCCGGCGGCGTAACCTGGAAGACGGGGGTGGAGGGACGCATGGACAGCATGGAACCGGATCCGAAGCTTGCTCCATTTATCAAGCCCAACGTTCTCCAGGAACAGCAATACCGGGTGGATGGGATCACCACCATCTCCAGGGTGCCGACCACGGATAAGGTGGTGGCCTTGACCTTCGACGACGGGCCCTACCGGCCCTACACGAGGGATAAGCTGGCCATCCTGGCCCGCTACGGTCTCCGGGCCACCTTCTTCTGGGTCGGTACTCAGATCAAGGCCGTACCGGAGCAGGCCGAGGCGGTGGTGGCCGCCGGACACGAGGTCGGAAACCATACCAACACTCACCCCTATCTCACCCGCATCTCGTCGGACCGGATCCGCTCGGAAATCCAGACTTGCAAGAGCCTGATCTCCGATCAGGGGGCTCCTTTCATCCCGCTGTTCCGGCCACCATATGGATTCTATAACAGCGTGGTCATGAGCGTGGCCCAGAACCTCGGGTACCTTTGGAACGTCCTCTGGACGATCGACACCCTGGACTATACCAGCCCCGGGGTGAGCCGGATCGTCCAGAAGGTTCTCCAGGGCCTGCAGCCGGGGGCCATCGTCCTCATGCACGATTGGCCCTCCCAAACGGTAAGCGCGCTGCCGGCGATCATCGAGGGGATCCTGGAACGTGGTTATCGGATCGAGCCGCTGGGCTCGCTTCTGGGACCTGTGATCCCCTACTGCCGGCACCTGTGGGTGGCGTCTCCCTACCTGAGGGGAGAGGATGTGGTCTCCGTTCAGCAGGCTCTCCTGAAGCGCGGGTTCGACCCCGGCGCCGTTGACGGGGTCTACGGCCCGCGGACGGCGGGGGCCGTGAGGCTCTTCCAGCAGCAGGAGGGCCTGCACCCGGATGGGGTCGTGGACCATGAGGAGTACCAGGCCCTGAACGTGGAGTGTCCGGCCGGCCAGCCGCCGCCCTACCCGATCTACCGGCCGGATCAATGCCGTCAACTGCAGGTCACCTCCCCATATATGCGGGGAGAGGACGTGGCGGCGGTTCAGAACGCCCTTGGGGACCGGGGAATCAACCCCGGCCCGGTTGACGGGATCTACGGTCCCCAGAGCGCTTCCGGGGTGCGTGCTTTTCAACAGCGGGAGGGCTTGGAACAGGATGGGATCTTCAAGCTCGACATGTACCCGCTCTTGATGATCAACTGCCCGGGCGGATAAAGGCCGAGGGTTGGGATTACCATTTATAGGGCGAAAAAGAGCAGGCGGCACGCTACGTGCCGCCTGCTGATCATGCCGCAGCTTTCCCTCATCACCTGGCCGGTTTGCCGGTGATCCGGGGTGAGGCCGGAAGATCAAAAAACAGGCTGATTCTGCCCGGCATGGTCCACCAGGAAAGCAACTTCTGGAGCTGGTACGGTCTTACTGGGTAGGGCCAGAAAAAATAGGCGGCGGCGACCCCCAGGACAAGGATCGCGGTAAGCGTTTCGGTAATCGTGGATAGGAAACCGGCAAGCATCTGGGTACCTTCTTCCATCTTGATTTGGGCCAACCCTCAAAATTATGCTTTCGGGATCGGACTTATACCGAAGAATTAGCCGGGTTTTACGGGTGCACCCAGCGCGGTGAGAGATGAGAAACATTCTCATCCCAATTCCACGATACACCTGCCGGTCCTTTTCGTCAAGGGCTGGCGGTTGACACCTATAATCGATCCCGTCAGGGATGGTTTACTTCCCCCCTGGTTTTGCGTCCATGCCCCGAACGTTTCCGAAGCTGTGCCGGAAGGGTAAAGGTGTCCCATACCATAGGATCAGCAGCAGGATCGACGCGGGGAATCCCATGCGGATCAGGATGGTATCCCTGGACTCCTGCATTCCGACGATGATCCAGCCGCCGAAGAAAAGAACCGATGCAATGGACAATCCGATGTATAACAAGCCATGAGCATGCCGGCCCATATAGAACTTGTAGCCGCCGGCCCAGCCAAAGAAAAACAGCAGAAGGTAGGGGATCAACAATTCCTTGCCGCTGAGCTTACGGGTGGAAACCGCTTCCACTGTGGGTTCACGCTCCTTCGGATAAATCGGCAGAGAGTCCGATCCCGTGGAAACGTCTGGCATAGTTAACCATTTACGTGATGACTCATAGTCTATCATGAATGACCCTTTATGTTACCTTACAGGTTGACCAAGGGGGAACCCTGAATGCCGGAAATTTACATCCAACCGCCTCTCGCCGACGCCAGGATCAAGTCGAATGAACCTGACAACAATTTCGGCGGCCATTCAGCGCTGTATGTCGGAAAGCATCCGACCTGGAGCGTCTTCCGCTCTCTTGTCCATTTCGACATGTCCAGGCTTCCCCTGAATATCGAAATGGTCACGGCCCAGTTGAAAATGTACCTTTGGTGGGATCCGTACGGCACCACCGTCGAACTGGGCGTTTTTACGATCCTGCAGCCGTGGCAGGAAGGAACGGTGACCTGGAACAACGCGCCCAATTTTGACCCCGTGCCTTCGGCCACGGTGAACGTATCCACAGGTATCAACCGGTTTATCAACTGGAATCTGGACAACCTGGTCAAATCCTGGTTTTACGGATCCGTTGCCAACCTCGGGCTCCTGATCAAGGCCGGCGACGAGACCATCGACAACCTCCGGGGCTTGAGAGCCCGGGAATACAACAGTTCTTACCAGTGGCCGAGGCTTTACCTTACCTACCGCCACTTGGGGCGGCTATCCAACCGGGCCTTCCTCGATATGGCGTGGGCCGCTTTGTTGACCGGCGGCGTGTATGCGTATACCGAGTCCAGGGACGTGTCGGAGTGCACCGCCGCAACGTTCATCGCGGCCAACATGGGGAGCGCGCCGGCGGTCATCAAACTGCAACTCAGCGCCGACGGTACCGCTTGGTTCGATGACACCCTGGAAAGCACGGTAGGCATGGGGGAGACGAAAACCCTGGTGCCGGCGATTTACGCCCGCTATATCAGGCTGGGATACCGGTCCCAATCGGCGGCGGTCCCCACCACGCTGGACGTCAGGCTGCAAGCGCGGGTTTAACCGCCGGTTTTACCTTGATCCGCCCGAACCCCCGTGTCCATTTCCAGGAGATCGCCAAGGCAGGCGCAGTGGTTCATCCTGGTCCACGGCACGGCCCTTTCCCCTGAGGTCTTCCATCCCTGGAAAGATGGGCGCCCATCCCGCACCCCGGTGAGAACTCCACCGTATTCTGACTCAGGAAGGGCCGAGCTGGCCGGAACACAGTCCAACGCAAAGGGGGGAACATGATGTCCAACTTCAACGTCTTCCAGGTCAACCCGACAAGGCTGAAGGCCCAGCTCTTCGGCAGCGACACCACCACCG
>JACPQU010000121.1 GCA_016190305.1 Bacillota bacterium | reverse complement strand
CGGGAATATGAATATAATCCTGAACTCACTGCTTTTCTTAATATTGATTTGGATGACCTTGATGCAGAAGATTCGTAGGGGCGAGATCTGGGACGTTCTACAACCCATTTTGCCCGCTGACGTGGCGTAATTTCAGATCAACAAATAGTAGATATGATTGCTGCAATGAAGTTGCTCATACCTGCTTTTTGATTTTTGATCCGGGGGATCGGCACGTTTAGTAACTACTATTTCTTGGTTCCCTTCGGGAACTATTTTGTAACCCAGGACGAATTTTTTAGAGGAAACTGTTGACAACTGTCAAAACATAGTCTACAGTGACGTTAACTTCTCTGTTCTATGACGCAGAGTCGGTTTTAGCGGACGCCAACTGAAGCACGTTGTGGGAGCTTCCCGAAAAGGCAAACCCGTCGAAAGGCGGGGGCGCAAAGCCACGGATCCGTAAGGATGGCCGGGCTACCGACGGAAGAGCCGGTTTTTAGGCCTACCTCGGCGGGACTATGAGGTAGGCCCTATTTGTTTCCACCATCATTCTTGACCGAAAGGAGGGATCCCATTGCTGAACAAGGTTCTGGGGGGCCGGGCCCTGCAAGCCCTGGAGGATTCGCTCAAGGTTTCTTCCCTGCAAAGACAGGCCATCGCCGACAACGTGGCCAACGCTGAGACCCCGGGGTACAAAAGCCGAACGGTTTCTTTCCGGCAGCGTCTTGAACAAGCCGGTCGGTCTCCGGAAGCCGTTTCCCATCGCTCCACACGAGCTGGGGTTGGTGATCTAAGGTTCGCCGCGCTCTCTCTGGAAGGTACCCATCCTCTCCATATGGGGGGCGAGGAGCCCCGGTCCCAAACCAGGCCCTTGGTTCTCCGGCAGGGCTCCGGAAATGATGCAAGCACCAGGCGGGACGGCAACGACGTGAACCTGGAAAGGGAAATGACGGCGCTGGCCAGGGATTTGATCTGGTACCAGGCCCTGACAAGGCAGGTGAGAGATCGGCTCGGGGCGCTTCGCCTCGCCGCCAGCGAGGGAAAGCGCTAACGGGCAAGGGTCGCGCCCCGCCCCGCGGCGGGCTCCGGACTCCCAAAAATAAAGGAGGCCTGATCGATGAGCCTCTTCGGACTTCTGGACGTGAGCGCCTCCGGCCTCGCGGCCCAAAGACTGAGGCTGGATCTGGTCGCCAATAACATGGCAAACCTCGATTCTACCAGGACGGTAGAAGGAGGTCCCTACCAACGGCAGCTGCCCATTTTAGCCCCGCGGAAGGAGACCTCCCTCTTTGCCAGACTCCTGTCGGGTGGACAGGAGGCTCTGCCTGTTTTTGAAGGCGGAGTTCAAGTCGCCGCCATCGTTCGGGATCCATCGCCCCCTAGAATCCTCTACGATCCTGGCCACCCACAAGCGGGCGCGGACGGAAACGTCCTTCTGCCCAACGTCGACCTGGTTGCCGAGATGATCGACCTGCTTGCCGCGACCCGGGCCTACGAGGCCAACCTCGCCGTCTTCAACACTGCCAAGGAGACGGCGCTCCGAACCCTGGAGATGGGACGCGCCTGAGTTCGGTCTGGTCTGTGGACGGTGCCGGTGGAGTTGCGAGCGTCAAAGCTCGCCAGCTTTGCCGCACCGTCCCGGTGACCACTGTTCACTAATTATATCGTAAAGATAGAGCCGATAAATGAGGTATTTATTGAACTTTTTAAGATTTTACATTATCCGGCCATACGCGGGGAGCGATCGAACCTTGGCGGTTTCAGGCGTGAACGGTTCCACCTGGTGGGGCACGGGGAGCCCCTTACTGGGAACCCGCCCCTCGGGAAGGATCGAAGGGGGTTCGGAATCCTTTGGAGAGGTGCTGAAGAACGCCCTGGCCGAGGTCAACGATTGGCAGTTGAAGGCCGATCAGGGCGCCATGGAGGTGGCTTCCGGAAGGGTGGAGGATCTGCACGAGGTCGTGTTGACGGCTGAGAAAGCGGACCTCTCCCTCCAGCTCGCCCTCCAGATCCGGAACAAGATCCTCGAAGCCTACCAGGAGATCATGCGGATGCCCCTGTAGGGGACGTGAGGGCTGGGAGTTCGAGGGAAGGCGCACGGCGGAATGGGAAACGGGGTAAATAGACGTACGCATAAGTGAGCAGCGCCGGGAGAGGCGACGGCAGCAGGATCAGGGTTTGGAGCCCGGGGGTGAGGACGGTTGAGCTGGGAACTGGTGCTGGAAAGGATCAGGGAGTCCATCAAGCGGCATGGCGGAAGGCGCTTCGCGGTTGCCGCCGCCGCCCTCCTGCTCCTTCCGTTCGCGGCCGTATGGGGTCTGCGGGCTGCGGCCGAGCCGGACCTCGCCACCCTCTATGCCAACCTGGACATGCGTGATGCCTCAGAGGTGGCGGTCTGGCTGGAAGGAGCGGGGATCCCCTACACCGTCGCCGACGATGGGAGGAGCATCAAGGTGGCTTCCGCGCGCGTGCACCAGGTGCGGCTGAACCTGGCGGCCGAAGGGCTGCCCCGTGACGGGGGGCCTGGCTACGAACTGCTGGATCGGAGCGGCTTCGGTCTCACCGATTTCGACCGTCGGGTGAATCGGGTCCGGGCGCTCCAGGGTGAACTGGAGCGCACCATCGGTCAGATCAACGGTGTCGATTCGGCCAGGGTCCACATCGTCCTGCCGGAAGAAACCGTATTCGTCCGGGAGCGGAAACCATCGACGGCGTCCGTCTTTGTGCGGATGAAGGGCTTCGGGTTCCTGCAGCCGGACCAGGTCCAGGGGATCGTCCACCTGGTTTCGGGGAGCGTGGAGGGGCTGTCGGCGGATGGTGTGACGGTGGTCGACTCCCGGGGCCGGGTCCTGGCGGGGGATTCGGATCTGTTCGCGGGGGTCGACACCGGCACCGCTTCCGCCGGTATCGGGGCCGGAGGGGCGAGGGGATCCCAGGCCTGGCTGGCGCTCAACCTGGAATTCGAAAACCGGCTCGAGTCCAGGCTCCAGACGCTGCTGGAGCAGGTGGTGGGACCGGGTAACGTCTCCACCCGGGTCAGCGCCGAGCTCGACCCGGAGCTGAAGGAGATCGAACGGGTCACCTACGAGCCAGGCGACGGCGGAACAGAGGGGATCCTCAGGAGCACCCGCGAGTATAAGGAGGCCTACCGCGGCCTGCCCGGGGGCAGCGTCGGCGGGATCCCTGGAACCTGGGCCAATGCCGGAACCGATGCCGAGCCTGGGGCTGCGGGCGGGGCCGGGATGCTGAACGGCGGCGAGCCGTCCAACTGGGAAAAAGTGGAGAAGGTTAACAACTACGAGGTCAACCAGGTTCGGGAGAAGATCCTGGTCGCCCCCGGAAGCACCAGGCGTCTGACGGTGGCCGTGGCGGTGAACAAGCCCCTCTCCCCGGAGGAAGAGAGCTCCTTGATGGCATTGGTTTCGGCGGCGATCGGATTCGACCCGAAGCGGGACGACGTGGTGACGGTGACCTCCCTCCCCTTCAACTCCGATCTTGCCGAGGTCATGAAGGATGACCTCGCCCGTCGTGAAGCGGCGGATGCACGCCGGCGCATCCTGGCCTGGGGCGCTGCTGGTTCGGGCGCCCTGCTCGCCGCCGTTGCGGCGATTGTGCTGCTGCTCCGGCGGCGCGGCCGCCGCGCCGCGGCGGGGGCCGCCGGGGATGCGGGCGGGATGAAGGGCGGCGGGGGCGAGTTGATCCCCTTCCCGCTGACCGCGGCATCCGGCGAGGCCGGCCGCCTTCGCCTCCGGCAGAATCTCCAGGAGGTGGCCCGGGAGAAGCCGGGCCAGGTCGCCAACCTGATCAAGACCTGGCTCGCCGAGGATCGGTAGCGTTCGGGGATTGGCCGGCGGGCATTCGGCAAACCGCCAGCATTTCTGGAATCACCTGACGCGATGCCGGATTTTCCGGATCAGTTTAGGGAAGGCCGGATCAGTTTAGGGAAACCCGGAAGCAACCAAGGTTTTCGGGACCAGGGATAAACTTTCAGGCTAGGAGTGTGGCCAGTGGCGGAGGCGGCGTTGAAGGCCAGAAGCAAAGTAGATCTTACCGGCGCCCAGAAGGCGGCGATCACCCTGATCTCCCTGGGAACGGAACTGGCGGCCCGGGTGATCAAGGAGCTTCCCGAGGCGGCTATCGAGCGGATCGGCCAGGAGATCTCCGGCGTGGGCCAGGTCAAGCCGGAAGTGACGGCCTCGGTGCTGGACGAGTTCATGGAATCCCTTCTGGCCGGTGAGTACATGGCCAAAGGCGGGGTGGAATACGCGCGGGACATGCTGGAGAAGGCCCTCGGGCACCCGCGGGCCCAAGACATCATCCGCAAGATGAACTCGTCTCTTCAGCTTCGCCCGTTCGACCTGGCGCGCAAGGCCGATCCCGGACAACTGGCCAACTTCCTCCAGAACGAGCACCCCCAGACCATCGCCCTGATCATCTCCCACCTCAACCCCAACCAGGCCTCGTCGATCCTCGCCTCGCTCAGCCTCCAGGTGCAGACCGACGTCGTCCGCCGGATCGCCACCATGAAGAAGACCTCCCCGGAGGTGATCCAGAGCGTGGAAGGGGTGCTCGAACGCAAGATCTCCTCCCTGCTCATCCAGGACTACTCGAGCGCCGGGGGGATTGACGCGGTAGTTCAGGTGCTGAACCACGTCGACCGCTCCACCGAGAAGGGCATTCTGGAAAACCTGGAGCGCGAGGATCCCGCCCTGACCGAGGAGATCAAGAAAAAGCTCTTCGTCTTCGAGGACCTCGTGCTCCTCGACGATCGCTCGCTGCAGCAGGCCCTGAGGGAGATCGATCTCACCAAGGACCTCCCGGTCGCCCTCAAGGTGGCCAGCGACGACGTCAAGGCAAAGATCTTCAAGAACCTCTCCCAGCGCGCCGGGGAGAACCTGCGGGACGACATGGAGTACCTCGGGCCGGTCCGCCTGCGCGAGGTGGAGGAGGCCCAGCAGAAGGTCGTGAGCGTCATCCGGCGCCTCGAAGAAGAAGGGGAGATCCTCATCGCCAGGGGTGAGGGAGATGAGATCATTGCCTGACTTCGACCGGCGCGGGTGGAGCAAGGTTATCAAACCGTGGGCTTTCGACCGGGGGCGCCGGCGGGTGTCCCTGGACGACGGCAGTGCCGGACCGTGGAACATGGAACCGTTCTCCGACCTTGTGGCCCGTGTAGGCGGCGTTGCGGGCGTAGGCGCCGTCGTGGGTACGGGTGGAGTTGCTGGTGTGGGTGGCGTTGCGGGCGCAGCAGGAGGGGAGGACGCGGGGAGCGGGAGCGGTGCGCTTCGTCCAGTCGGGGCACAACGTTTCAACGGCAAGCATGGTCCACACGGCGCGGCGGTGCTGGTGAAGGAAAGGGAAGAGGGCTATGATTCCCGGCCGCCGGGAGAGGCGGGCGATCAGGGGGAGGTGGAAGACCTGGCAGACGGGACCAGAGCGAGCGTCGACAGGGGATACCTGGACGGCTACGCCGCCGGCCTGGCCATGGGGCGGGCCGAGATGGAGGCGGAGATGAAGCCAATCCTGGAGGCGGCCCGGGCGGAAGCCGGGCGGGTCATGGCGGAAGCCGAGGCGATCCGGGAAAAGGCCATCCAAGGGACAAGAGGGGTCATCCAGGCCGGCCAGATGGAGATCGTCCGACTGGCGGTGGCCATCGCCCAGAAGATTCTCCTGCGCGAGATCTCCCTATCGCCCCAGGGTGTGCTGCACCTGGCTTCCCATGTCCTGGCCCCCCTGCGGGACTTGGACGGGATCACCCTGCGCGCCAATCCGGTGGACGTGCCCACCTTGCGCGCCAGGGAAAAGGAATTGCCCGGCCGCGGGGAGGGAGGGGCGAACCCCGGCCTGCGGATCGTTCCGGACAACCGGGTGGAGCAGGGTGGGTGCGTGGTGGAGACACCGATGGGAGAGGTGGACGCCCGGATTGGGATCCAGTTGAAAAACATCGAGCGGCGGCTCCGCCGGGAAGCCGGGCTGGAGACGGAGGGAGAGCCCGAGGGTGAAAGCCGCGGGGAGGACGGCGTTACTTACGGCCCTGCGTACGGTGCCGCGGAGCGCGTTACGCACGGTGATACCTGGGACGCTGGCGGGGACGCGGCGGAAAGAGCGGTGGACGGCGCTGCCGGGGGCCTGCCCGGGGGCGCTGCCGCAGGGGATGCGCCCGCGAGGGCGGCGGCTGGAACGGCGGCAAAGGATGCGGCGGAATCGAAAGCCGGCGGATCCCGGCGGGCGGGCGGCGGGAGGCGAGGGGCTTGATGTTTCACGGGTTGACCCGGGAGGGAGGGCTCTCCTGGGACGGATGGTTCCAGGCGGTGGCCGCGTGCGACCCGTACGCCTACCGGGGGCGGGTGAGCAAGGTGGTCGGTCTGACCATCGAGTCCCTGGGGCCGAAGGCCAGGTTGGGCGAACTGTGCACGGTGCTCGCGGAAAACGGCAGGGAGATCAAGGCCGAGGTGGTCGGATTTCGGGGGAACTCCGTTCTGCTCCTCCCCCTGGGGGAGATGCGCTCCATTTCCCCGGGCGCCGAGGTTCTGGCTTCGGGCGAGTCCTTCACCGTGCCGGTGGGCCCGGACATGCTGGGCCGGGTCCTGGACGGGCTCGGGCGACCCATCGATGGGCAGGGATCGACGGCGGTCGAGGAGCGGCGCCCGGTGGAGGCCTCCGGCCCATCCCCCCTGGACAGGGTCCGGATCACCCAGCGGCTGGGAGTGGGAGTCCGGGCGGTGGATGCCCTGCTCACCTGTGGCCGAGGGCAGAGGATCGGGATCTTTTCGGGGAGCGGGGTCGGCAAGAGCACCCTGCTCGGGATGATCGCGCGCCACACCGAAGCCGACGTGGCCGTGATCGCCCTGGTGGGTGAGCGGGGGCGCGAGGTCAAGGACTTTCTGGAGCGGGATCTGGGCCCGGAAGGCCTGGCCCGGAGCGTGGTGGTCGCGGCTACCTCCGACCGGCCCGCGATGGAGCGGGTCAAAGCGGCCCAGGTGGCCACGGCCCTTGCCGAGTTCTACCGGGATCGAGGCTTGGACGTGCTCCTCCTGATGGATTCCCTGACCCGCTTCGCCATGGCCCTCCGGGAAGTGGGCCTGGCCGCCGGGGAACCGCCCACGGCCCGCGGCTACACGCCCTCGGTCTTCGGACAGCTTCCCAGGCTCCTGGAACGGGCGGGGCGGACCGGCGAGGGGAGCATCACGGGATTCTACACCGTCCTCGTCGAGGGGGACGACCCCGGCGAGCCGATCAGTGACGCGGTGAGGGGGCTCCTCGACGGTCACATCTTTCTCTCGAGGGATCTGGCCTCCCGCAACCACTACCCGGCGGTGGACGTCCTCGGCAGCGTGAGCAGGCTCATGCGGGACCTCGTGACGCCTGAGCACCGGGAGCGGGCGGGGTGGGTGCGCCGGATCCTGGCGACCTACAGGGAAGCCGAGGATCTCATCAACATTGGGGCCTATGTCGAAGGCGCCAATCCCGAGATCGACCTGGCGCGGGCCAACCATGGCGCCGTGATGGACCTCCTGCGGCAGCCGCCCGAGGATGGCGCCACCTTCGAGGACACGCTGCACCTCCTCGGGCTCCTGTCCAAGGGCCGGAAAGGAGAGGCTCAACCGTGAGCGGCTACAGGTTTCGATTGGCCCAGGTCCTCAGGGTGAAGGAACTCCTCGAAAAGATGGCCCGGCTGGATCTGGAGAGTTCCGTTCGAAGAAGCCGGGAGGCCGCCGCCGACGTAGAGGGCCGGGAACTTGAACTGGAGTCCTGGCGGGGATGCATGCCCGGGGGGATCGGCCGGCCGGCGGGGATGGGGGGGCCGACGGTAATCAACGGTGCCGGGACCGTCGGTACAGGGATCAACGCCGCAACCGGAACGGATTCCCCCGCTGTACCCGGCCCGGCCCGCTGGGCCACCGGGGATGAACTGGAAAGCTGGAGCCGCTGGTGCCTGGCCCTGGAGAGGCGGGTCGCGGAAAGCCGCGGTCACCTGTCCAGGGTCAGGGAGGAGGAGCGGCGGCTGGCCGGGGCAGCCGAAGCGGCCCGCAGGGGTATTCGCGGCTTGAGGCGACTGGATGAACGGAGGCGTGCCATTTTCCAGGCCGCGGAGGGACGGCGTCTCCAAAAAGAGCTTGACGCGGCTTTCCTCTCGCGCCAGGACAGCAACAACCTGAACCATGATTAGCCCGACAATCCACCGGCTGGAGAGGGGAGGTGAAATGATGCAAATCGTCATTGAACCAAAGGTGATGTCCAATCAACAAGTCACCGTCCGGGCGGCTGTCCAAACCGCCCCGCAAACCTCCGTCCGCCCTCAGCGGGTGCCCAAGGCGGAAGTTCCCCGGTGTAAGGCCGCCGCCGGCCCGGGAAGCAGGGCTGGGAATGGGGGGGACGAGGGAGCCGCGGCGGGATCCTTCAAGGAATGGATGGATGCCAGGACCGGAGGGTCGTTCACCGGAACCCGCGGCTCCAATGATTCCGATCAAGACATCAAACCGGAACCGGCAACTTTGGCTGAGGAACGGGAAAGACCCCTCGACGCGCTCGATCCATCCCAGGCCGGGGCTGCCTGGGTAAACGTCTTCCGGGCCGCGGATCACCGGGAGGCCGCTGACGGGAAGTTCACCGGCGGAATTCCGGTTGACGGGAGGTCGATCCACGGTTCAGTCACCGCTTCTGAAGGAGCGGCCGATACCAGCAAGCCGGGAGCCCCGGGCAGTCTACTCGCCCATGGCGCACCGGAGGATCCCGGCCATCCGGGCGTGTCCGAAAGTGCTATCGCCGCCGATGGTCCGGCCGGATCCAAGGAGCTGGCTGCATCCGAGCCGGGCGCCTCCGGGGAATCCCGAAGACACTCCGGTACCGGCAACGGCGCCGGAGCCGGGTCATGGTCCCCGGTTCAAACCGGCGAAGATGCTGCAAAACAGGTAACCAGGGTATACCCAGGGACAAATTCCGGTATCCGGGAGACTTCCTTGAACCATGCGCCCTCCGCCATCCGGGAACCCTCCGTAACCCAGGAGCCCTCCAGCACTTGGGAGCCTAGGGGAAATCGGAAGAATGAAAGGTCTCCGGAGCCGGGCGGCAAGGGTGCGGATCCGGCCGCGCTCACCGCCGTTGAAGGCCCACCGGCCGGGACCACCGCCGGGAAAGGCAGGACCGGGGGGCCGGCCTGGACACCAGCATGGGCACCGGCAGCACCCTCCGGGGAAGAAAGCGCGATCGCGCCGGCCTCGGCGCTGGCCGGACAAGGCCCAACCGGTGCGCAGGGAGGCCAGGCAACCAGAGAAGGCACGGCCACCGGGTCGGCGGGAGAAACCGGGGTCTTCGCTCCGGAGGATTCGCCCGCCGCAGGCTACCGCGCCCGGTGGTCCCAGCTGGATTCGAATCCGGAGGTCCACCTTGCGGTGGACTCCGAGGAGCTGGGCACCCTGGGGATCAAGCTCAGGATGTCCGAGGGAACCCTCGCGGCCAGGTTCACGACCGCCGATACCACGGCGGGAAAATTTCTGGAACAGGTATTGCCGGAACTGAGGGAACACCTGGGCCGGGATGGGTTGAAGGTGGGCGACTTCCGGGTCTTGGTCGCCGGGGTTGAACTAAACGCTAAACCGGGCGGAGGGCCCGGATGGGCACCGGGCCTGGAGCCGGGCGGCGGTGCCGCCGGTGGGGAAACAGCGGGCGCCCCGGGCGGTGATCAGGGTGGTGATCCAGCCGGAAAGCCGTTTCCGTGGTCTCTGGAAGGAAGTGGAGCAAACGGCGTCCATGGGCGGCCGAAAGATGTCCGAAGCGGGGAGGAACTCCCCGGGTCCGCGGTCGGCGGGATCCTGGCGCCGGGCGGCCTCGCCCGGGTACTCGACTTACTCGCTTGACGATTGACCGGAAAGGAGTGGCAGGGGATGGGTGATACGGGGATCGGCCTTTCACCGGCGTGGTTTCCGCTTAGGGGAACCGGAACAGTTGCAGCCGCAACCGGGCAGGGCTCCGGGTCAACCGGGGGAACCCAGCGCGCGGCGACTCCGGGGGCGCTTGACCAGGTATCCTTTCTCAAGCTGTTGTCCGCCCAGCTCAGGTATCAAAACCCCATGGAACCCACCGATAACCAGGGGTTCCTGGAGCAACTGGCCACCTTCACCCTCCTCCAGCAACTGGGGGAGTTGAACGGAGCCCTTCGGAAGATGGAAGAGTTCTGGGCCTCGCCGGGGGGAACCCTGAGCGGTCTGGTCGGTCTGGTCGGGCGTGCGGTTACCGTGGAAGATCCGGAAACCGGGATCCCGTTTTCGGGGACGGTCACCGGTCTGAAGCTGGAGCAGGGCCAAGCCCTGGTTCTGGTCGACGAACGAGCGGTGGACCCGGCCCGGATCATCACGGTGGGTTACGGGGGAGGCGGGCAGGAATGAGCGCCGCTTCGGGGATCAACCAGCCGGCCGGCTTGGGCGCGGGGCAGATGGATCTGGGGCGGATGGCCGTCGGGAAGACCGTCTCCGGAGGGATCGAGGCAATAACCGCGGCCGCCGGGCAGGCGCCTGCCCGGCGAACTGGCCCAGGCACCTTCGCCGACGCCCTCTCGGCGGCGGCGGAAAAGGGCGTAGTCTTCTCCGCCCACGCCCGTAAACGGCTGGAGCAGGGGCAGGTGCGCCTTGAAGCTGAGGCTGGGGATCGTCTCGCCAGGGCGGTGTCGAAGGCCGCGGAGCGAGGGAGCCGGGAGTCCCTGATCCTGCTTGAGGACCTGGCGCTGGTGGTGAGCGTGCAGAACCGGACCGTGATCACGGCGGTGCCCCAACCGCGCAGCAGAAGCGGCGTGTTCAGCAACATCGACAGCACCGTCATCGCTTGAGCATCGCCGTAAAACTCATCGCCACTCTACGGGTACAGCATTGTATAAGCAATACCGACGGAACGAGCGTTTTCCAAGCTTGACCCAATATCTTGGCGGGTTTAAACCGGCAGGACCTCTCGAAGGAGGCCGAGGCGCTGAGAAGGACTGAAAGGCGCCGCCCGCCGCGGAGGATGATCAACGGATGATGCGTTCGCTGTTCGCAGGGGTGACCGGGTTGCGGAACCACCAGACCCGGATGGATGTGATCGGAAACAACATCGCCAACGTGAACACCATCGGCTTCAAGGCCGGACGGGTCACCTTCCGGGAGCTCTTCTACCAAACCACCAGGGGGGCCTCGGCCCCGATGGCTGACCGCGGGGGCACCAACCCGCAGCAGATCGGCCTGGGGATGGCCATCTCCGGGATCGACGTGATCCACGGCCAGGGCAACCTGCAGAACACCGGCAAGATGACCGACCTGTCCATCCAGGGGAACGGGTTCTTCACCATGGCGGACGGCCAACGGATCGTTTATTCGCGGAGCGGGGCCTTCGAGGTCGATTCCGCCGGCTTCCTGTCCGATACGAGCAATGGCTTGCGGGTCCAGGGCTGGGTGGCGGAGTCAGGGGTCCTGCCCATCCGGGACCAGGAAAACCTGGCCGACATCCGGGTTCGCCTGGGGGAGAGCATCAACGCCAGCCCCACCGACCGGATCGCCTTCGCCAATAACCTGAACCCGGGCGCTGCCACCGGGGAGACCTATGTCGCCGTCGTCGACGTCTTCGATTCCTTGGGCGCCACCAGCACCCTGACCCTCACCTTCGAAAAGGCGGCGGCGCCCAACACTTGGAATTGGTCGGCCTCCGGACCGGCCGGGCTGGCCGGGAACTCCGGCACCTTGACCTTCAATTCCCTGGGCCAGTACCAGGCGTCCACAGGCGGGCCGCTGACCTTCACCCCCAGCGGGGCCAACCCGGTGACGATCACCCCCGATTTCTCCACCGTCACCCAGCTTGGGGGGCAGAGCACCGTGACGGTCTCCGAGCGCAACGGTTTCCCGATGGGAACCCTGGAGACTTTCACCATCGACGACACCGGGGTGATCACCGGGGTCTTCTCCAACGGGTTGACCAATGTGCTCGGGCAGGTGGCGATCACGGGCTTCACGAACCCGGGCGGCCTTCTCAAGCGCGGTGAGAACCTCTACGTGGCCTCCAACAACTCGGGCCTGCCCCAGGTGGGGGAAGCCGGAAAGGCCAGCCGGGGGACGATCGCACCGGGAACCTTGGAGATGTCCAACGTCGACATCTCCAAGGAGTTCATCGAGATGATCATCACCCAGCGGGGTTTCCAGGCCAACTCCCGGATCATCACCACCTCGGACGAGATGCTCCAGGAGCTTGTTAACATAAAACGTTAGTGTTGCCGGTGGCTTCACACTTCAGAGCAACTTAAAGAATGTTTAGACGTTAAGCGGTACGCGGTAAGGGTAAGGGGTAAGCGGTAAGGGGTGACGGAACGGTAAGGTTTCAACCGCACCGCCGTATCCGAACGGTGGACGGCAGTGCTGAAGAGGCAAAAGTGTAAAGGTACGGCGGTTTTGGTCAGGCGGTAACGGCGCGGCGGATTGAGAACGGGTGAGCCGCCGCCGCGCCGCTCCGCCGCCCGTCGCCGGTGGGGGCTGCCGGCGGGTGATTATGCACGAGGGGCGGGGTGAACAAGGATGGATCTGGCTTCAGTAGCGGGGATCGTATCGGGGGTCGCCCTCCTGGCGTGGGCGGTGGTCTCCGGTGGATCCTGGGGGATCTTCCTGAATCTGCCCTCCCTGGCCATCACTATGGGGGGCACCTTCGCGGGCACCCTCCTCAGCTATCCCCTGGGGAAGCTGGTGGGCGTGCTCAAGGTTCTGAAACAGGTCTTCCTGAAGCGGGAGGTCCATCCCCTCGAGTTGATCGCCACCCTGGTCCGGCTGGCCGACCGCGCCAGGCGGGAAGGCCTGCTGGCCTTGGAGCACGAGGTGTCCCAGGGGGCGGTCGATCCCTTCCTCGCCAAGGGGGTCCAACTGGTGGTGGACGGTGCGGACTCCGGGATGGTGCGGAACATCATGGATACCGAACTGGCCTTTCTGGAGGAGCGGCACCGCGAGGGGCAGGGGATGTTCGAGACCATGGGGGCCCTCGCCCCCGCGTTCGGAATGATCGGCACCCTGATCGGCCTGATCCAGATGCTGCAGAACCTTGACCGCCCCGACCAGATCGGTCCGGGGATGGCCCTGGCCCTGATCACCACCCTCTACGGCGCGCTCCTGGCCAACCTGGTGTTCATCCCCATGGCCGGGAAGCTGAGAGTGCGGAGCTCCGAGGAGATCCTGATCAAACAGGTGGTCATTGAGGGGATCCTGTCCATCCAGGCCGGGGATAACCCCAGGATCGTGGAGGAGAAGCTGAAGGCGTTCCTGGCGCCTAAACTGCGGAACTCGGTGGCCGCGCGTGCAGGCGGCCGGGGAGCAGGCAAGGAGCGGGGAGCAGGCAAGGAGCAGGGAGCAAAGAAGGGGCGGGAATCGAAAAGGGGTCCGGCGGCTGCGGGTGCCGCGGGTGCTGCGGTTGTGGTGGCCCCCTCCGCCGAAGGGCGGCGGGCTTCCGGCCCGGCGGCCGCCGAAAAAGGGGGCGCGGCTTAGGTGGTTTCCAGGGCCAGGCGGGGCCGCCAGCCGGCAGGAAAAGGAGCGCCGTTGTGGATGGTCACCTACGGGGATATGGTCACCCTGATCTTGACCTTCTTCGTGCTCCTTTTCAGCCTGGCCTCCCTGGATGCAACCAAGTTCCAGAAGGCCGCCGAGTCGCTGCGGGGCGCCCTGGGGGTCTTGCCGGGAGGGCCGTCCCTCCTGGAGACCCGGCCCCCGGACGCCCTGGTTCCGGCGCCCTCCCCGGAGGAACCCCTCTCCCCGGAGGAGGAGCGGGACCGGCGGGATCGGGAGCAGCTCGAGCAACTGGAGCAGACGGCTCTAGCGCTCCTCAAGCAGGCCGGGATCTCCAGCGAGGTGGCGGTGGAACGTCACCAGCGCGGCCTGGTCCTCCGCTTCGCCGCCAACGTCCTGTTCGAAAGCGGCAAGGCGGAACTGAAGCCGGAAGCCCTAAGAATCGTCGATTCCGTCATCCCCCTGCTGGCCGGGATCCCGAACGAGGTGCGGGTCGAGGGGCACACGGACAACGTGCCGATCCAGACCATCCAGTTCCCCACCAACTGGGAGCTGTCCACGGCCCGGGCTACCACGGTGATCAGACGCTTCGTGGAGATCCACGGGCTGGATCCCCGGCGCCTCTCCGCGGCGGGCTACGGGGAATACCGGCCGCTGACCGGCAATGGAGACGAAGCGGGAAGACAGCTCAACCGCCGCGTGGACGTGGTGCTGATGAGGCTGAGTTGGAAGGATCAGGAGCCTGACAGCGCCGAGCTCAAAGGCGGTTTGAACCGATGACGTTGGCGAAGGGATCCAGGCGTTTAAGGTCTTAGACGGATGGAACGGTGGTGAAGGGACGAGTTGAAGCGATTTCTGAAGCGGGCCCTGGTGACCGTCCTGGCGCTGGGGATCCTCGGCGGGGGGGCCGGCGCCTACTGGTTGATGAACAAGGAGGCCGATCCGTCCCTGGCCGAGGCGGGTCCGCCTCCGGAGCCGGTGATGGTCGATCTGGGAAGTTTCGTTACGAACCTGGCCGATCCGGGGGGGCGGCGCCTGATCAAGGTTTCGGTGGTGGTTGAGATTCCGGGCGGAGCCGCCGAGGCCTCGAAGTTGGAGGGGATCAAGCCCAAGATCCGCCATGTGATCCTAGGAACTCTCCGCGAGATGTTCAGTTCGGAGCTGGAGGCTCCCGGCGGAGAGTCGGGTATGAGCCGCCGTATCGGGGAGCGGATCGGAGAGTTGATGGAGGCGGAAGGAGCCCTGCGGGTGTTCCTGACCGACCTGGTCGTGCAGTAGGGCGGGGCGCGAGGGCCCGCCCCGGGCAAGGGTCGGGCAAGAGTCGGGTAAGAGTCGAGAAGGGACAGGGGGTGCAACCATTGGAGGCCGTCCATGCCACCGGCAAGACTTCACGCCGCAAGATGGTCCGCGGCTACGACTTCCGCCGCCCGGACAAGTTCGGGAAGGACCATGTGCGCACCCTCTACATGCTCCACGAGAACCTGGGACGCCTCCTGGCAAGCCATTTCTCGGGTCGCTTGAGCGCCCTGTGCCAGGTCAACGTCCTGGGGGTGAACCAGGCGAGCTACGACGAGTTCGCCAAGACCATCGATAAGGCGGCAGCCGTGGCGGTGATCAGCCTCCCGCCCCTCCCCGGAAACGTGCTGCTCCAGCTCGACGCCGGGATCGCCTTTCCGATCATCGACCGGCTGATGGGCGGGCCCGGTCAGTACCCGCCGGTGCTGCGGCCGGCCACCGACATCGAGAAAACGGTCCTGGAGAAGCTCCTGGAAGGCAGCCTGGATACCTTCGTGGAGGCCTGGCGGAGGATCGCCCGGCTCTCCCCCCGGCTGGAGTCCCTGGAGACATCGCCCCTGGTGGCCCAGCTCATCCCGGCCAACGAGATCGTCGCGGTGATCTCCTTCTCGGTGCTGGTGGGGGATTACAGCGGGGCCATGCACCTCTGCCTCCCCTTCAAGGTGGCCGAGCCGGTGTTGCCGCGCCTCACCGCCCAGGAGTGGATCACGGGGGACTTTCGAGAGTCTCCCGGAAAGGCCGCCCAGGCCCTCTCCGACAGGGTCTCCGGGGTCCACGTTCCGATGATCGTTCTTCTCGGCAAGACCCAGCTCTCCATGAGGGAGTTTTCCGAGCTCAGGCTGGGCGACGTGCTCAGGCTGGACAACCGGTGGGACCGCGACCTGGAAGTCCTGGTGGCCGGAAGAAGCAAGTTCACGGCCCGCCCGGGTCACCTGGGGAGGAGGCTTGGGTTCCGGATCACCGGGGCAACCCAGGCGGTCGACGAAGAGGATCAAGCAAGGGAGGGATGGGCTTGGACAGACAGTTGAAGAATCCGGCCCGGCTGCTTGAGGCAGCCTTCAACAGGGCTTTGCGGGACCTGGCTGCCGTTCTGGGGAAAGGCGTCACGGCCCGGGTGGAGGGGTTGGCGCCGGCAGAGCTTCCGGCAGGGCATCAGCCTGGGCATCCAGCGGGGCATCAGGCGGGGCATCAGGCGGGGCATCAGGCGGGGCATCAGGCGGGGCATCAGGCGGGGCATCAGGCGGGGCATCAGGCGGGGCATCAGGCGGAACATTCGGCTGAGCATCCAGCGGCTTTGCGGGATATGCCGCATTTCCAGGGCGCCGTTTCGGTAAGGGGCGAGTGGGAAGGGGACATCCCGTGGCTCTTGCCGGTGCCGGAGGCGGAAAAGCTGGTTCGGGCCCTCCTGGGTAAAGACGGGAGGCGGGGAAATGATGGGAGCGGGCTCGGGGAGGCCGGGAAGACCGCCCTTGGCGAGGCCGTGGAAAGGCTGATCATCGAGGGGATCAGGACCCTGGGCCTTGAAACAGGCATGCGGATCACGGTCGCCGGCACCGGCGCCCTGGCGGAGATCGGGCCGCCGGATCGTTTCTCCGATGATTCATCCGGTGCCGACTGGGATTCCAACGATGATTCCAACAGTGATGCGAACGGCGACTCCCCTGGCGGTCCCATCGGTGGTTCTGCCCCGGCCGGTTCCGTCTTCGATTCCCCCATTGAACCGTTTTCTGATTCCGCCAAAAATCGCTGCTCCCTGTGGATCCGGCTCCAGTTCCCGGGGGGAGCCTCCGCCGCCCTGCAGCTCATCCTTCCCTCGTGGGCCGCCGGGGGAGTTGACGGGGACCCGGATGAAGCCGGAAAAGAGTCCCGCATTCAGGTTTTTCCGGTGGAGTACCGGCCCCTGGGGGAGCAGGCCGAGCAAGCTGCGCCTGCCGGAAACATCGATCTCCTGTGGGATGTTCCGCTCCAGGTCACGGTCGAACTGGGACGCACCCGGAAGCAGTTGAGGGAGGTCATGGGCCTCGGCCCCGGTTCCATCGTGGAACTGGACCGGCTGGCGGGAGAGGCGGTGGACGTGCTGGTGAACGGCAAGATCGTGGCGCGGGGCGAGGTCGTGGTGATCGATGAGAACTTCGGGGTCCGGATCACGGAGATCCTGAGCTCGAAACGGCAACTGGAGCAGGTTCTCTAGGCTGGGGCCGGTTGGAAGCCGGAACAAGTCACCTTAAACGACCGGTTCTTTGGAGAGGAGGAGCCTAACTTTTGGCCTGGGATCTGGCAAAGTTCCTGCTGTTTTCCGTCTTGATCATCGGCCTGGCCTACTTCACCGCCCGGGGCCTCGGGCACCGGTTGCGCCGGTTGTCCGGCGGCCGCCATATCAGGATCCGCGAGGTCACTCCCCTCGGCCCGGGTAAGAGCCTGTGCCTGGCGCAGGTGGGGGCCCGGCGGCTCCTGCTCCTGGGGGTATCGGACCGGAGGGTGAACCTGCTTGCGACCCTGACTCCGGAGGAGTTGGAGGGGATGGACCCAGATGAGGGTCCCGGCACGGAAATCGGCCATGGTCCCGGCGATGACCTCGCCGCCAACCCTGCCGGCGCCGGCATCCCCGATTCCCTGTCCGCCCCCTTCCGGGAGGCCCTGGCGAAGGCGGGGAGTCTGTTGCGCCGGGAAGTGAAGAAAAAGGGGCCGGGCTGCCTGGGATTCCTGATCGGGATCCTCCTGGCGGGGGCCCTTCTGGGACTCATTGATGTCTCAACCGCTCACGCCGCCCCCCTGCCCCTGCCGCGGCTGGAACTGGGGATCACCCCGACCGAGGAGCCACGCGAAGTTGCGGGGGCCGTCCAGATCCTGCTGGCTCTGACGGTTCTTTCCCTTGCCCCTGCCATCCTGATCCTGATGACCTCCTTCACCCGGATCGTGGTGGTCCTCTCCTTCGTCCGGAACGCCCTGGGAACCCAGCAGGTGCCGCCCAACCAGGTGCTGGTGGGTCTGGCCCTGTTCGTCAGCCTTGGGGTCATGGCGCCCGTCTGGGGGCAGGTCAACGAGAACGCCCTGCAGCCTTACCTGCAAGGGGGGATGAGCTCCGAGGCCGCCCTGGCGGCGGCGTCGGAGCCGGTGCGGGGTTTCATGCTGCGCCAGACCAGGGAGAAGGACCTGGCCCTCTTCATGGGCATGGGCGGGATCGAGGAGGCTGACGGACCCGACCAGGTACCCACCCACCTGGTGGTGCCGGCCTTCGTGATCAGCGAGTTGAAGACCGCCTTCCAGATCGGATTCATGATCTACGTTCCCTTCATCATGATCGACATGATCGTGGCCAGCACCCTCATGTCGATGGGAATGCTGATGCTGCCCCCGGTGATGATCTCCCTCCCGTTTAAAGTTCTCCTGTTCGTCCTGGTGGACGGGTGGCACCTGGTGGTGCAATCCCTGGTGGGCAGTTTCAGTTAGCGGAGACCGGCGGTGCAGCGGGGTTTCACAATCGACAACCCTTGAGAGGTGAAGGTTCGTGAACCAGGAGTACGTTCTCGGTCTGGCCAGGGAAGCCCTGATCACCGTGCTGATGGTGGGAGGCCCGGTGCTGGCCTTGAGCCTCCTGGCCGGCCTGGCGGTCAGCGTTTTTCAGGCCACCACCCAGATCAACGAGCAGACCCTGGTGTTCGTGCCCAAGATCATCGCCGTGCTCCTGGCGGTGGTCTTCTTCGGGCCGTGGATGATCACCACCCTGGTGACCTTCACGGTCCGTCTTTGGCAGGGGATCCCCGGGTTGATCGGATAGGGGCGCCCGGATTGGTAAGACGGTTACGCCGGCTGCCGGCGTGGGACGGAGGTGAGCGGAATGGCCTGGCTGGAGTACCTGGATGAGCGGTGGTGGGGTTTCCTCCTGGTCCTTGCCAGGTCCGGGGGGCTGGCGGCCACCGCGCCTTTCCTCGGAGCCAGGCTGGTCCCCTGGCAGGTGCGGGCGCTGTTCGCCCTGGCCCTGACCGTTCTCTTCGCGCCGCTCGTAAACGGCCCCGACCCCGCGCTGTCGTTCCCGGATCAGGGACCGGGAACCGGGGCAGCCGGAGGACCAGGGGGGGCCGAGGGAGCCGTGGGAACGATCTCAGCCCTGCCGGCGCTGATGGAGTCGGCGCGGGAGGTGCTCAAGGGAGCCCTGATCGGTTTCGGAGCAGCCCTGGTCATCTCCACGGCCCAGATGGCCGGGAGCCTTCTGGACGTGGAGATGGGCTTCGGGATGGTCAACGTGGTGGATCCGACGCTCGAGACCCAGGCTCCCCTGGTGGGCAACTTCCAGCACCTGCTCGCCCTGATCATCTTCCTGCTCGTTGACGGACACCACCTGCTCCTGCGGGCCCTCTGGGAGAGCTTCCGTCTCTTCCCGCCGGGGACGGCGATCCTGCCGGAACAGTCCGCGGCCGGGGTCCTGCTGCTCACCGCGGCGATGTTCAGCCTGGCGCTCCAGTTGGCCGCCCCGGTGCTGGCCACCATGTTTCTCACCACGGTGGCTTTGGGGCTGCTGGCCCGGACGGTGCCGCAGATGAACGTTTTCTTCGTGGGTCTTCCGCTCAAGGCGGGGCTGGGGATCCTCCTCCTGGTCTTCACCCTGCCGATCTACTGGAAGGCGATGAGCGATCTCTCCAGGGATCTCCTGAGACACCTGGGCGTCCTGATGGGGAGGGGATAGGTCTTGAACTCGGAAGGCGAACGGAGGGAGCCCGCCACCCAGCGCAGGCGGGAGCAGGCCAGGCAAAGGGGCCAGGTCGCCAGAAGCGGCGAGCTGTCGTCGGCCGTCCTGATCCTCGGGATCGCCGGCCTTCTGTCCCTCGCCGGGGGCCGGGCGGCGGAGACCTTAGCCCGGTTCGCGGCGCGTACCTGGGCCGGTCCCTGGCGGGACTGGGGGATCGGCGAACTGCCCGGGATGCTCCGGGACGCCGTGGAGGTCTGGATCCCGGCCGCGTTCCCCTTCCTTGCGGCGGGGGTGGGGATCGGGGCGGCCTCCCAGCTTGTCCAGGGCGGGTTCCTTTTCAGCGCCAGGCCCCTGGCGCCCGTGTGGGACCGCCTGAACCCGCTGTCGGGGGCCCGGCGCCTGTTTTCTCGGCGCAGCCTTGTCGAGACGGCCAAGGCCCTGCTGAAGATCGTCCTGGTGGGCACGGCCGCCTACGGGCTGCTCCGAAACCGGCAGGAAGAAGCGCTTCATCTCGCCCAGACCTCCCCGGCCGTGTCGGCAGCGTGGGCCTGGGCGGTCACCAAGCAGCTTGTCTTCCGGGTAGGTTTCGTCCTCCTCGGCATCGGCGCCCTGGATTACCTCTTCCGGCGGTGGGAAATGGAGCAGGGTTTGAGGATGACCCGGGAAGAGGTCAAGGAGGAGTACAAGGAGACCGAGGGCCAGCCCCAGGTCCGGAGCCGGGTCCGGCGGAGGCAGCGTGAGATGGCCCGGGTCCGTCACCTGGCGGCGGTGCGGGACGCGGACGTGGTGGTCGTCAACCCGGTCCACTACGCGGTGGCTCTGCGGTACGACGAGAGCACCATGGACGCCCCGCTGGTGCTGGCCAAGGGGAAAGGCTACCTGGCCGTCCTGATCCGGCGCCTCGCCGGCATCCACCGGGTACCGGTGGTGGCGGAGCAGGCCCTGGCCCGGGCGCTCTACGCCTCAACCGAAGTCGGAACCGCCATCCCCGTCGATCTCTACCAGGCCGTGGCCGAGGTGCTGGCCTTCATCTATAAGATCGGGCAGCGCGCCGGTATGCGCGCCCGCGGCGGGCGTATCGCCAAACTCACCGGCGGGCATATCGCAAGACCCACCGGCGGACGTGCCGACCTGCGCACAAGTATGCGCGCCGGAACGGAAAGGAGGCGTGATAGTTGAGCGGGAATCGCAAGGCTTCTTCATCGCATTCGGTGATCCATACCGACATCCTGATCGGGGTGGCCCTGATCCTGATCGTGGTGATGATGGTGTTGCCCCTCCCGGCGCAGGTGCTCGACTTCTTCCTGGCCTTCAACTTCGCCTTCGCCCTGGTGCTCATTCTCCTCACCTTCTACACCGGCGAGCCTCTCAACCTTTCCATCTTCCCCACGATCCTGCTCTTGGCCACCCTGCTCCGGCTTTCCCTCAACGTTTCAAGCACCCGCCTGATCCTCCTGAACGGCTACGCCGGGGAGGTGATCCGGCAGTTCGGCGAATTCGTGGTCGGGGGCAATCCGGTGGTGGGTTTCGTCGTCTTCCTGATCCTGGTCACCATCCAGTTCGTGGTGATCACCAGGGGCGCCGAGCGGGTGGCGGAGGTGGCCGCCCGGTTCACCCTGGATGCCATGCCCGGCAAGCAGATGAGCATCGACGCCGACCTCAACGCTGGGCTGATCGACGACCAGGAGGCCCGCCGGCGGCGCAGGGAGATCGAGCGGGAGGCGGACTTCTACGGGGCCATGGACGGGGCCGCCAAGTTCATCAAGGGGGACGCGGTGGCCGGCTTGCTGATCCTGGCCATCGACCTCGTCGGGGGCGTGGTGGTGGGGACGCTCCAGAAAGGAATGAGCATCTCCGAGGCCCTCGCCACCTTCTCCCTCCTCACGGTGGGGGACGGCCTGGTCAGCCAGATCCCGGCCCTCCTGATCGCCACCGCCACCGGGATCATCGTGACCAGGGCGGCTTCCGACGCCGACCTGGGGCAGGAACTGGTCCGGCAACTGGGGGCCAGTCCGAAGGTGCTGGGGATCGCTGCCGTGATGCTCCTCTTCCTGGGGCTGATCCCCGGCCTGCCCCGCCTGCCGTTCCTGGCTCTCGCCGGTCTGCTGGGGTACGTCTCCATGACCGTGGGGAGGAGCCGGAAGCGGGAGGAGGCGCGCGAGGAAGAGCAGGCGGCGGCCGATGGTTCCGGGCACCGTCCGGAGAGTGTCCTTCCCCTGATCCCGGTGGATCCCCTGGAGGTGGAGCTGGGTTTCGGCCTCCTCTCCCTGGCCGACGGCAGCAGCAGCGGCGATTTCCTGCGGCGGGTGGCCATGCTCCGGAAGCAGATGGCCCTGGAACTGGGGATCGTCGTCCCGCCCATCCGGGTCCGGGACAACGTCCAGCTCCGTCCCCACGAGTACGCCGTGCGGCTGCACGGAGTGCGGGTGGCCGGGGGGGAGCTGCTCCCCGGACATCACTTGGCCATGGGGGAGATCGAGGAGAGGGGGCTCGACGGTGTCACGACCCGGGATCCGGCGTTCGGGCTGCCGGCCCTGTGGGTCAGCGGGGAGCAAAAGGAGGAGGCCGAACTGGCCGGGTGCACCGTGGTGGATCCCTCCACGGTCCTGGCCACCCACCTGACCGAGATCGTGCGGGGTCACGCCGACGAGCTGGTCGGCAGGCAGGAGGTCCAGACCCTGGTGGACTCGGTCCGGGAGCGGCACCCGGCGGTGGTCGAAGAGTTGCTGCCCGCCAAGCTGGGGCTGGGAGACGTGCAGAAGGTGATCCGGAACCTGCTCCGGGAGGGGATCCCCATCCGGAACGTAGCCCTGATCCTGGAGACCCTGGCCGACCACGCCCCGGCGGTGAAAGATCCCGAGATCCTGACCGAGCATGTCCGAAGAGCATTGCGGCGGCAGATCGCCGAGCGGGTTGGTCTGGGGGACGACTCCGCCGCCGTCCTGATCCTCGACCCCGCCCTGGAGGAGCGGATCTCCGCCGGGATCCAGCAGGATGAGTCCGGGACCCGGATCACCCTGGATCCCGATCTGGTTCAGCGGCTGGGACGGGCGGTGGCCCGGGAGACCGGGCGGTTCATCGGGGAGGGGAAACAGCCCCTGGTGCTCTGCTCACCGCGGATCAGGCCCTATTTGAGGAAGCTGACCGAGCGGGCGGCCCCCAGGCTGCCGGTGCTGTCCTACGGGGAGCTGGTCCCGGAGATGGAGATCCGGACCGCCGGGATGATCAAGATTGAAGAACAGGGGGCCAGGGTTGGAGGGGCTACGGCAACCGGCGCGACGGGGGTTGTGGGCGTGGGTGCCGCGGGAGCTGGCGTGGGAGTTGCCGCGGGAGCTGCCCCCAATGTGCCTGGGTACGACCGGGCTCGGTCAACGAGGGAGGAGGTGAGCCGGGTTTGAGGGTCAAGAAGTTCAGGGCTTCCGCCCTGGAAGACGCGGTGCGGATGGTCAGGCTGGAGATGGGCCCGGAGGCGGTGATCCTGCACGCCAGGAGCGCCCGGTCCGGCGGCGTGGATGGGCTGCTCGGCCGGAACCTGGTCGAGGTGGTCGCCGGGGTGGATGAGGAAGGGCCAGGAGGCAAGCCGGATGCGGAGCCCGGTGGCAAGTCCGCTGGGAAATCCGGTGAACAGTCCGGCGGATATTCCCACGGTGGGCTGAACGTCCTGGTGGAGGGGTCGCCGCCGGGCGGGGACTTGCCCGATGAGGGCTGTTCAAGCGGCGAAAGGCATCTGCCCGGCAACGGCTCGTCTCCCGGCAGCGGGGTCCAACCCTTTCCGTTCGAAGACCTGCTCATCTCGGTTGGTCGCGGGCACGAAGGGGTACGCCACGAGATCGGTGCGAAATCCGCCGGATCGGACATGGAATCCGCGGATATGGAATCCGCCGAAACGCGACTGAAGCCATCCGGAGGGCATGTGAAGCATATGGCATCGGACAGAAAGCCCGCGGAAACGGGTACAAAAACGGCGGAACCGGACGAGTGCCGGGGACTGCTTGTCGGCGACCCTCCCAGACCCGAGCGGGGCCGCCGCTTTATTCTTACCCTGGTCGGGCCCGCCGGCACCGGAAAGACCACGGCGGCCCTCGGCCTGGCCGCCCACTTCCGAAACGAACTGGGTCTCCGGGTCGCCCTGATGGAACTCGATCCGGCGGGACGCCGCGGCTCCTCCCTCGTGGTTCGAGAAGCGGGGCTCAGGGGGATCCCGGCCCGGAAGGTTTTTCACCCGGGTCAAATCCCCGCGCTGCTGGAGAGGTGGGAGGGGGTGGATGCCGTGATCGTGGACACACCCGGATGTTCCCCCCTCAACCCCCACGAACTGGGCCGCTTGGGGGCTTTCCTGGAGAAGCTCCCCACGGATCTTTCCCTCCTCGTGTTGCCCGGCACGATTGCCTTCGAGGCCGGCGCAGAGGCCTGGTCCTCGTTCGTCAAGCCGGCCGGGGTCCAGGGGATCGTCCTCACCCGTTTGGATGAGACCTTGAGGTGGGCGGACCTGCTCTTCGATCTCACCGGAGCCCTGGGTTGCCCGGTTTACTACCTGTCCTCCGGCAGGAGAATCGGTGAGGATCTCCAGCCGGCCGACACTGGGATCATCCTGGGACGGTTGGGGGAGAGGATCTGCGGCCTGGAAACCCGGTTGAAAGGTCCGGCCGGGCCCCAGGCCTTCCAAGACGGCATCAGTGCGTTCGAGAGTTCAATGTTCAATGACGGGAGGGGGTACGGGGATGCTCAAGGGGCTGGGGTTGCTGAGGAAAGCATCTCCCCGACCGGATCGGCGCGGAGATGAACCGGGCACCGGGGAGGACGAAGGCCGGATCATTGAACACGCAAGCCAAAACGGGGAGCACGAACAGATCGAGGAGGCCCTCGAGCATGCGGGACCGTCGCTGCCATCCCCGGAAGCCGTGGAGGGGAGTCCTCCCATGGATATCGGACAGGCTGTTTTTCTGGAACAGGAGGCGCTGGAAGGGATTCGCTTCCTGTGCCGGGTGGAGAATCTGGAGAAAGACGTGATCCTCTTCAGCGCTCCTCTGAACAGGGGTAAGGTCGTGGATCTGGGGCCGGCGGGGTCCCCGGTGAAGGTGGATTATGCGGATCGGGTTGCCAGGTACAATTTTGAGACCCGGTTGGTGGAACAGGTTCGGGAACCGATCCCCGCGGTGGCCATGAGCCGGCCGGAATTTCACATCCGCATCCAGCGGAGACAGCACGTTCGGGTGGACGTATCGATTCCGGTGCGCTTCGGCGCCGACCTGCCCGGGGCGCTTCTGCTGGAGCGCGGGACCACCAGGGACCTCAGCGCCGGCGGGGCATGCATCCTGACCGGGGCAATTCTGGCACCGGGCGCGCGTCTGCGCCTCCGGCTCGAGTTCCAGCCGGAACCGGTTGAACTCGCAGCCCTGGTCCTCCGGGCTGTCGGGGATCCAGCGGGGTCGGGCGGGGTCACCGCCTTCGCCCTATCCTTTCAGGATGTGCCGCCGCGGCTGGAGGACCGCTTGGTGCACTTCGTTTTCCACGAGGAGGTGAGGCAGAAACGGATGGGACTACGCTGAGCAGCGGGGGAAGAGGAGGGAAAGCCCTTGGTCAAGATCCTGGAAGAAGTGGTCAGCAGAAGCAAAGACAAGTGGGCGGAGTACCAGCGCAACCGCGATCCGGACCTGCGTGAAAAGCTCATCCTCCAACACGTGCCGCTGGTGAAGCACGTGGCCGGGCGCCTGGCCATGGGTCTGCCGCCTCACATCGAGACGCAGGACCTTTTCAGTTGGGGGATTTTCGGCCTGATGGAGGCCATCGAACGCTACGAATGGGAGCGGGGAGCGCGTTTCGAGACTTATGCGCTGGCCCGGATCCGGGGGGCAATGCTGGACGGCCTGCGTTCCCTGGATTGGATCCCGTCCAGCGTGCGGTACCGTGCACGGCAACTGGAAAAAGTCTACGCCGGGCTGGAGCAGCACCTGGGGCGGCCGGCATCGGAGGAAGAGGTGGCCGCGGAACTGGGGGTCACCGTCGAGAAGCTGAGGGAAATCCTAGGCAAGCTGAGTGCCTGCGCCCTCATTTCACTGGACGAGCTCTGGCCGGAATCGGAAGGGGGAGACGGCGAGCCGGTCCGGGTGATCGACGGGATCCCCGATACGAACTCTCCCGCTCCTGAAGCCATTGCTGAGTTCGAGGATCGAAAAAGGCTCCTGGCGGAGGCGATCGCGGCCCTTCCGGAACGTGAGCGCCTGGTGCTCACCCTCTACTACTACGAGGGGTTGACGGCCAAAGAGGTGGCCGCCGTCCTCGAGGTGTCCCAGTCGCGGATCTCCCAGTTGCACAGCCAGGCGGTGCTCAGGCTGAGGGGCCGTCTTGGGGCGCTGGAGGATGTCCTGTGGTGACGGTCGAGCGGGCATCCGGATGGTGCGAGGATGGCTTGATGGAACTGGCCGGAGACCTGGGTCCCCGCGAATCCCCCTGCCGGCACGACGGGCCGGTCCGGATCGGAGGCTCCCTGCGGATGGGGAGTGTCCTGGTTGCCGCCGGTGATGTCAATGTGGCGGGGATGGTGGAGGACAGCGCCCTTGAATCCGGCGGGCGGGTAACGGTGGGGGGAGGCATCAGGGGAGGCTCGACCGGAAAGATCAAGGCCGCCGGTTCGCTCCGTGCCAGGTTCCTTGAGAACGTGAGGGTATCGGTGGGGGGAAACCTGGAGGCGGAATCGGTGATGCACTGTGAGCTTTCGGTGAACGGGTGGATCCGGGTCACCTCCGGGAAAGGGCTCCTGGTCGGGGGGAGCGTGAGGTCGGGACTCCACCTCGCGGCCCGGGAGATCGGGTCGGCCCTCGCTACGGCCACGATCCTGGAGGTCGGCGTCCTGCCGGAGTTTCGGGAAGAGCTGTATGCTCTCCGGGACGAGGCGCAACGATCCAAGGCAAAATTGAAGTTTGTCGGAGAGGCAATCGCAGTGCTCAAGGAGAGGGAGAGGGCGGGGACCCTCGGTCCCGACCAGAGGGGAGGCTTGCTGGAACAGGTCAAGGAGCGGCTGACCCTCCTTGCCGCCCTCGGGGGGCTGGAAGCGAGGGAACATGAGATCCGGGATCGCCTCGCCAGGGGTGCGAGGGGCTGGATCGATGGGGCCCGCATCCACCCGGGGGTGAGGGCCACGGTGGGATGGGGTTATCTCTTTGTCCAGGATGAACTCAGGGACATCAGGCTGACCTTCTTGGAGGAAAGCGGTGAGGTGGCGATGACGCCCGTCGGCGGCTGGCGGCGTGGCCGGGACGGCGCTGACGCAGGCGGTCTCGGTGAGGACGGTTCTTCCCGATGAAATCCATCGACTGGCAGACGCTGTTCAGAGGGGCGCCGGAGGTCGGAAAGATCCAGGAAAACCAGAACCAGGCGGCCCGGGTCGTCCAGCAGCAGGCGGCGGCGGAGTTCCGGCAGGACTCTCTGCAGCAGCGGGCCAGGGTTCCCGGTCCCGGGGGGACATCCACCCCCAGGGAGCCTTCCCGAAAGGATGGGGAAAGCCCCCAGCGGAGGGACGGCTCGAAGCGGAAGAAAGGCTCCAGGCGGAAGGAGGGTTCCAGCCCGGGCCATGGATTCCGCCGGCGTCCCGGGATGGAGCGCCCATATCCGGAAGGATCGGATCCCGGCCGGGACGGCGGAACCGGACCGGTCCCGGCGGACGCGATACAACAGCAGATGGAGCATGACAACTCCCCCAGGGAGGACGATCCCGGCGCAGGCAAGGGAAAGCATCTGGATGTGACGGGCTAGGCGCCGGCGGGAAGCGGGCTGCGCGGCGGGCGGGATCATCGAAGGGGCGGGGGCTGGGGCCGGGATCAAAGCATCCTGAGTCCCGAGGCCAGGAGAGGATGGTGACACGATGCGGGGGTTCTATACGGCGGCTTCGGGGATTCTGGTTCATTTCTCCAGGATTGACGCGGCGGCCGGAAACGTGGCTAACTGGGGAACCGCCGGTTTCCGGCGAGCGGAGGTTCCCCAGCGGTCTTTCGCGGACGCGATTCTCAATGCTGGGGGGGCGGGCCGCTCGGAATGGTCAAGCCGGTTGGGCTGGGGTGAAACAGTTTTCCTGCGCGCTCCCGGCCTGGGGGCCATCCTGGAGGAGCCGGAGCTCAGCAACTCCCAGGGGGGGATCGATCATACCGGGCGGCCGGAGGACCTGGCCCTGGACGGTGCAGGGTTTTTCGTGGTGGAGGCGGGTCCCCGGGGAAGCCTTTACACCAGGCGCGGGGACTTTCAACTGGACGGCCAGGGGAGGCTGGTCACCCCCGGCGGTTATCTCCTGATGGGGGAAAAGGGCCCCATTATCCCGGGCGGCCCCTTCGAGGTGGAACCGGATGGAACGGTTACCGCCGGGGGTGCGGCGGTGGATCGGATCCTGGTCGTGGATTTCCCGGCCCCCGAGGGATTGTCGCCGGAAGGCGAGGGCTTGTACGGCCGTGGACGGGCGGGGAATCCCTTCCCGGCCGAAGCCGGGATGGTTCAGGGAGCGGTGGAGCTGTCCAATGTCGACCTGCTCCGAGAGATGGTTTCCCTGATGGCCGGTCAACGGGCCTACCAGGCGGTGCAACGGGCCCTGCGCACCCATGACGAACTGTTGGGAAAGGCCATCGCCGAGATCCCGAGGGTATAGAGGCTGGAAAGGACATAGGAACTAAAGACTGGAAGCCGCCTGACCGATATTAAATATGTAGGGAAAAAGTCACGGCGGCCTTCGTGGAGGCGAAGTCTCGTGATCATCTCAAAGCAACAGATCTTGAACCTCCTCCAGAACCCTGGGGCCAGGCCGGGACAGGCCGGCGCCGGAAGGACCGGGGAGGTAAACAAGGAACGTGGGGCCGGCTCCCGGGTGGGGGCCCCTCAGGGCGGGAGACTGGATATGGATATCCTCGAGGTTTCCGCGCAGGCCCGCGAGGTGGACCGGCTCCATGAGGTCCTGGAACATCTTCCGGAGGTCCGGGCGGAAAAGGTCGAATCCCTCAAGCGGGCCATCGCCGAGGGGCGGTACAATGTGGACCCCGCGGAGGTGGCGGAAAAAATCATGGGGCGCACCCTGGCCGACCGGGTGACCGAATGATGGCCGGTCCCCAACCGGGCGCAGGGGTTGAGGTTCTGGCTCGCCTGGCCGCCGTCGCCGGGGAACTCCGGCGGATCCTGGCCGGGGAGGACCCTTTGATCATGGAAAGGGAGATCGAGACCCTGGCCGTCCGCCTCGAAGATCTGAAGATGACCGCGATCGGGACTGGATGGGGAACGCTTCCGGAAAGCGGGGAAGCGGAGGACAGCGACCGGGAGACGGAGGACGACGGGATCATCGATACCTTGACCGCGGCCAACGCCGCCAACCACTGGCTGGTTTCCCGGGGGCTGTCCCGTTCCAGGACCCTCCGCAGTTTCCTGGCTCCGTTCATGTCGCCAGGCTACTCGCACCCGGGGGTTGCGGAGAGTGCTTCGGACTTCGGGCCCGTCCGAAACCGGTTTTCGGCGGTTGGGGCGGCCCGGGTGAACCGTCTGGCCTAGTTCAGTGGTGCGGCGCGGCGGGTGACGGGGAGCCTGGAGTTGGACATGTCCCGCCGCGTTAAGATCTTAAGATCCACCTTAATCGATTAACCAACTTGACACCACGTTGATCCGGCAATTTTGGATACGTGATCAGCGTGTTTTAGGAGTGAAGATTCCTTGGGCGGTGGATTTTTCGGCCTGGAGATCGCAAGAAGGGGCCTGGACGCTCAGCGCAAAGCGATCGAAGTTGCGGCCCACAACCTGGCCAATGCGACCACACCGGGCTACTCCAGGCGTACGGTGACGATGTCCCCGATTTCCCTGGCGGGGAGCACGAGCGTGCTGGAGCCGGTGGGCGCCGGGGTGGAGATCGATGCCATCCGGAGGGTGCGGGACCAGTTCCTTGACGCCCAGTACCGGAAGGAAAACACCCGGCTGGCCGAGTGGGAGGCCAGGGAGGGGATTCTCCAGAAGGCGGAGATCATCTTCGGTGAGCCGTCCGAGTCCGGGTTGCGGAGCGCCATGGACGCCTTCTGGTCCTCGCTCCTGGAGTTGGCCGCCAACCCCGAGAGCGAAGCCCACCGCGCGCTGGTCCTCGAACGGGCGGAGGCGGTGGGAGAAATCATGGGCATGGTTCGCGGGCAACTGGTGGAACTCCGGCAGGATCTGGATCTTGAGGTCCGGGGCCAGGCCTCCAGGTTGAACGGTATTGGGAAAAAGGTGAATGATCTTCAACAGCAGATCCGGATCCTCTCCGCTGCCGGCGGCGAGGTGAACGACCTTCTTGATCTGCGGGACCGCTTGCTGGACGAGCTTTCGTCCCTCGCCACCGTGGAAGTCCGCCAGGGGCCGGACGATACCGTCTCGGTCTGGGTGGGGAACAATATGTTCCTGTCTCCCTATGGTTTGAAGCTGTTGGAGGTCGATTCAGACCCTGACGACGAGGGGATGGCCGTTTTATCCTGGGTGGATGGGCCGGCCCTGGATGCCCGCGGCGGGCGGCTTGCCGCGCTGCTTGATCTCCGTGACGCCCTGATCCCGGCAGCCATTCAAGACATGGAATCCCTGGCCCGGGAAACCGCCGCCTCCTTCAACGGCCGGCACCGGTCGGGTTATGACCAGGATGGGTTGCCGGGCGGGGATTTCTTTGATCCTGCCGCCGGCAGCCCCCTCTTCAGCCTCGACCCGGGGGTCCGGGGGGCCGGGAGAAGGATCGCCGCCGCTTCAGCTCCGGCGGCCGGGGACGGTTCCAATGCCGTCGTCCTGGCTGAGCTGCGGGGTGCGCCCGTGGTCGGTGGAGTCTCCCCTGAGGAGCACCTCCGCAAGATGGTGGGCGGGATCGGCCTCCAGTCCCAGGAGGCCAGGGAGCTTTCCGAGACCAGGAGGCTCCTCGTCCGGCAGATCGACGGGCAAAGGCGGAGCGTCTCCGAAGTGAACATCGACGAGGAGATGGCCTTGATTATCCGTTACCAGCGGGCCTACGAGGCGGCGGCGCGAGTGGTCACGGTCATCGACGAGATGCTGGAGACGGTGATCAACAGGCTGGGCGTGGCCGGACGGTAGACGCGGCCGGTTTTTCCAGCGAAGGGGGGGTTACCTGATGCGGATCACCCAGGGGATGATCAATGACCGGTTGATCGGGGACCTGTCGCGGGGGCGGCAACGCCTGGCCGAGCTCCAGGACCGCCTGGCCTCCGGCAGCCGGCTGACCAAGCCCTCCGACGATCCGATGGCGGTGGCGGAGGGGATGCGCCTGTCCTCGAACATCGCGGCCGGCGAGAGGCACCTGGTCTTGATCGCCGAGGCCCGGAACTGGATGGAAAGCACCGAGCAGGCCTTGTCGGGAGCGGCGGACCTTCTTCAGAGGGCGCGGGAGCTGGCCGTTCAGGGTGCCAACGATACGATCGCGGCGGGCGACCGCCGGAATATGGCGGCGGAAGCCCGAGAGATCTTCTCAGGGCTGCTGGAGACGGGTAACCAGGAATTGCTGGGACGTTATCTCTTCGGGGGCCGCCGCACCACCGCTCCGCCCTTCGTCCAGACCGGTACCGACCCGCGGGAGGCGAGCTACGAAGGGGACGGCGACGGGATCGCCAGGCCCATCGGGAGCGGCCGAACTATCATGGTGAACGTCACCGGGGACCGGGCCCTCTCGCCTGCCTTAGAAGCCGTCTCCAGGCTGGAGGCGGCCCTGCGGAATGACGGCTTGGGAGAGATCCAGGGCGCCCTGGGGGATCTCGACGCCGCCCTGGACAGGGTGGTGGAATCAAGGATCGAACTGGGCGCCCGGTTGAACCGGCTGGAGAGAACGGGTGATCGGCTTGAGGATCTCCAGGCCGGTTACAAGATGCTCCTGAGCAAGATTCAAGATGTGGACCTGGCGGAGGTCCTGGTTGAGTTCCAGGCCGAGCAAAACTCCTACCGAGCCGCCCTGGGTGCCGCATCCAGGATCATGGACATGAGTCTTCTTGATTTTCTTGCTTGAACTGTGGCAGCGTCCATTCCAATTTATCATTATTGATTGATAGGTGTTGTATTCAGGTCTCGGTTTGATTCAATTTCTATTGAAACTTCTGGTTTTGCAACGCTCCATCAAGACTACCTTCTCCCCTCTTTGTTTTCTTGTTCGAGGTCAAGGGCTCAATCTAAGTCTTACGTTTCGATTTTCCCACTGGTTATTAAAGTCAGTGTAAATGTGCCCAAAATGGAACAGCATCCTTAGAGTTGGTATAACCTGAACCCTCTACCTCGCTATCACATTCTCATAAGGGTCAACCTCTCCCCTTGGTTATCCCCGTATTACCTCCCGAAATCTCCAGCCCGCCTTCGGCCGGATGGATTTATTCGCCAATATGTGCCAAGCCTACAAAATATCAAGCATAAATGTCAAGTGTTAATGATCCGATCTAATGTAAATCTAATAATACGTATAGGAACTTTACAGGATCAAGGGTCTGGCTGCTTCGATCCGGGAGGGGGTGGCTCAGCGAATCCGTCCCTAAACAATCACCCCCCGATTGTCGATGATCTGATTAGACGGCGGTACCGTGGAACACGGCCGTTACGGATGGACGGTTCGGCCGGCCGTCCACCACAGGAAAATCCGGCCCGGAGAGACCGGGCGAAGTTCAAGGAGAGGAGGAGAAGGAAATGGGTTTCCGGATCAACAGCAACATCGAAGCGGTTAACGCCCATCGAAGCCTCTTGGTCAACAGCAGCCGGCTGAGCAAATCGATGGAGAGGCTCTCCTCGGGCCTCCGGATCAACAAGGCTTCGGATGACGCCGCGGGCCTGGCCATCTCGGAAAAGCTGAGGAGCCAGGTGCGCGGGATCGGACAGGCGGTGCGCAACGCTCAGGACGGGATCTCGCTGCTTCAGACGGCGGAAGGCGCCCTCTACGAGACGAACAACATCCTCCAGAGGATGCGCGAACTGGCGGTGCAGGCCGCCAACGATACCCTTACGGCGGGCGACCGGTCCTCCATCCAAAAGGAGATTGACAGCCTTCTATCGGAGGTCAATCGGATCGCCAGCAGCACCCAGTTCAACAGCAGAAACCTGCTCGACGGTTCCGCGGCCACGACCGCGCTCAACTTCCAGGTCGGGGCCAATACCGGCCAGACCATCGCGGTCACCATCGCCACCGCCACGGCGGCGGCTCTGACCATCACCGGGATCAGCGTCGGCAGCACCAGTCTGGCCAACGACGCGGTGGCCAGCCTCGATTCCGCCATCACCGAGGTCTCCAATATCCGGGCAGGCCTGGGAGCCATTCAGAACCGCCTCGAGCATACCATCGCCAATCTGGGCACGGCGTCGGAGAACCTCCAGGCGTCCGAATCGCGGATCCGCGACGTGGATATGGCGATGGAGATGGTCAACTTCACCAAACTGCAGATCCTGCAGCAGGCCGGCACCTCGGTTCTCGCGCAGGCCAACGTAACGCCCCAATCCGTCCTCAAGCTCTTGAGCTAAAACGGATGGTTCGGCCCGAAGTTCAGGGATAGGTGAAGCGAGCACTCCAGAGTCAATTATAGGGTTAGTCCCCAGCCACGGGCCGGTCTCGGGAGAGCTAGGTTCCCGGGATCGGCCCTCCTTATCAGAATCAATAATATCGAAGCTGGAAGAAGCCGGAAGCCGGATGAATTTCTGAAGTTAAAACCGGAAAGGGGTGGTTCCAGGTGGCAAGAAAGAAGCAGCGGGTCGAATACCCCTACGAGGTGATCTGCCTGGGCTCGATCGACTGGAATGACCTGTGGCAGCGCCCCCAGCAGTTGATGTCCCTTTTCGCCGCCTCGGGCCACCCTGTGCTGTACGTGAACTCCACGCCTGCGCCCTTTAACGTGGAAGACGCCGGGCGGGAGCGCGCCGGCATGATCGGGGCGGACCGGGCCTGGGACAAGTTGAAGTCGGCCCTGGCGGGAGAAGGTCTGGATCGGTTCCTCCTCCGGGTTGGGCCGAACCTTCGCGTCCTGGACCCGGTGCGGCAGGTGAAGATGGAACTGCCCGATCTCTCCACGGGGATCTACGATTTGACCATTTCTTTCCTCCGCGAGGTCCTGGCCCGTCTGGGCTGGCGGAATCACGTCACCGTGATCTACTGGCTGGGATGGTGGAACTGCATAGGAAAGCTGGGCAGCCGGGCGACGGTTTTCGACTGCGTGGACGACCTGGCCCAATTCTTCCCTCCGGAGTACCAGGAGGCGGCGGAGCGCACGGAGCAGATCATTCTGCGCGAGTCGGACCTGGTGATCACCACCTCGGAGAGATTGCGGCTGGAGAAGGCCCCTTTTAACCCGCATGTGCACCTGGTCGCCAACGGCGTGGACCCGGCCCAGTTTGTTCCAGGGGCCTTAGCCCCCGCCGACATGAGGTCCCTCAAGCCGCCGGTAATCGGTTTCGCAGGAGCTGTCGCCTCTTGGGTGGATCTGGACATGATCCGGCAGGTCGCCCTCGCCCGGCCGGACTGGAGCATCGCTGTCGTCGGTCCCCTGTTGGTCCCTCTTCCCCAGGGGCATTTCCCGGGGAACGTTGCCTGGCTGGGCCGCAAACCCCACGAGGAACTCCCTTCATATATCGGAGCCTTCGACGTGGCGACCATCCCTTTCAAGGGCGGTCGCCTGAGCGGGGCGGCGGACCCCATCAAGCTGTACGAGTATCTGGCTTGCGGGAAGCCGGTGATCATCTCCGGGATCCCGGACCTGGGTGTGAGGACACCGTTGTGGTACTCCGCTGAGGGGGTTGAAGGTTTCATTGAAGCTGCGGAGAGGGCCATCCGGGAAGATGGAGAAGATGCCTGCGGCAAGCGGAGGGCCTTCGCGGAGCGAAATTCCTGGCAGGCACGATGGGAGGCGATGGATGGATTGATCGGGGAAGCGCTCCGGAGTTCCGGGCAAGCCGGCGAAGCGGGGAAGGCAGACAAGGAGAAAGAGAGCGGAGCGGCCGGAGAGACCGGGGAGGCTGGAGAGGCCGGAGAAACCGAATTGGCTGGAGGAACCGAAAAGTTCGGGGAAGCCGGCGATCCCGGAGAGGTTCCAACCAAGAAGGAGAGCGGAGAGGTCGCCGAGGTCCCTGAATTTGCTGAGGCTGTTGAGGTTGCAGAGGTCGTTGAATTTGCCGAAATCGCCGGGGCCGGTGCCGCCTGCAACGTGGAAGAGGCCGGCGGTCCGGTTACAAGCGGCGGTGAAGCGGAAGCAGGCGGCCACTCGCGGGTAAGCGGAGATCAGGGAATGGCCGGGGAGGAGATCAACGAGGTGGCCTCCAGGCTGGGGGACATCCTCCTTTCCCGGGAAATCCTCGCTCAGGAAGAACGGTGGTCGGCCATGAGCCCGGCGGATCAAGAAATTGAGAAGGCGGCAGCCGGGCTTCTGGACGGCCGGGCTGGGGATGCCCTGGAGAGCTTGACCAGCCTGGCCGGGCATGAAGATACCGAAAAGGAACCAGGCTTCCACTATAACCTGGGGCTGGCTCTCCTGGCCTGCGGAAGAACGCGGGAAGCGGCCGGAGCGCTGGAGAAAGCGGCCGGGATGATCGAGGAGAACTGCAGGTCACATAGCGCCGGCGGCCCTGGCTTCCGGGTATCCTTCGGAGGGGGATGGGGCCTGGCCCGGGTCCTGGTGGCCCTGGGGGATGCCAGGGTGATCCTGGGTGAACTCCAAGACGCGGAGGTGTTCTACCGGAGGGCCCTGGCCTGGAACCCGGACGACAAGGCCGCCATGGTCAGTATAAGACTGGTTTCGGAAGAAGCGGCCGGATGCGCGAGTGAAGCCGACCGGCGCCTCTTTAACCCGTTTTCGCTGGAAATCTGGCGGGCCCGCAAGGTAGAAACGGCTCTCCGGCTGGGTCTTTCCCTCCAGGTGGCCTGCCTGGTCGGAGGGACCGGTCTCACCGGCGGGGCCAGGGTCCTCTTCGAGCACGTCAACCGCCTTCAGGAGAAAGGGCATTCGGTCAGGGTGCTCTCCCATTTCGGTAGCCCCCGGTGGTTTCCCTTGAAGGGGGAGTTCTTCCAGGTGCCCCTTTCCACCGGCTTGGCCGAGTTTTGCGGTTTATGCGACGTCCTCGTGGCCTCCTTTTGGACCCAGCTTCACGAGCTGGCCCTGGTTCCCGGGGCAGTCCCGGTTTACCTGGCCCAGGGTGATCGATACCTGTTTGAGAACGAAGCCGGTCTCCGGACGAGGGGTTACAGCCACCGGGTGCAACATGTGGCCGACCGGGTACACGAGGCCCCGGTGTCCATCCACGTGATCTCCAGGGCCTTGGAGGAGATCATCGGCGGGCGCTACGGGCGGGCCGCCGTCAACCTGGGCAGCGCCATCGACCACGATCACTTCTATCCACGTCCGAAGGTCCGGCGGAGCCGTCCGCGGGTGCTCCTCGTGGCCAGGGCGGAGTTCCCCTTCAAGGGGGTTCAGGAGGCCTTTCAGGCCCTGGAGACGGCGGCGGCATCCGGTGAGCAATTTGAAGTGGTCTGGGTGACTCCGTCCCGGCCGGATCGTCTTCCGGCCCTGCCCTTTCCGCTCCGGGTGGCGGTCAATCCCGATCCCGGGGAACTGGGAGGGCTTTACCGTTCCGCCGATATCCTTGTCAGCGCTTCCTACTACGAGTCTTTCTGCCTCCCCGTCGCCGAGGCCATGGCCTGCGGTACCGCCGTGATCACCACCGCGACCCCGGGGGTGAGCGAGTATGTGCGCGACGGCGTGAACGGCCTCGTGGTTCCGGTCAGGGATGTGCCGGCCATGTCGGAGGCCCTGCGCCGGCTTCTTAGCAACGGAGCTCTCCGGAACCGGCTGGCCCAGGCGGCCCCCGGTTCGGTGGCGGCTTATCGATGGGACAGGGTGGTTGATCGCCTGGAGCGGGCCCTCTGGGAAGAGGTCATGGGGCCGCGGCCGTGGTGCTGGACGCAGCGCCCCGGGGCTTATCGCGAAGATCCTCGGGTTTCAGCCGATGCGGGGGCGTCTCTCGCTCTGAGCGCGATGCCTCCCGTCCGAACCGGGATGTCTCCGGCAGGCATCAGGATGCCCGCCGCCGGTGCGGGAACGAGCGGGACGGATGGCGGGAGGCCCCTTGCTGCCACCGGGGTCCCCCGTACGAAGAGCGACCCGGCTCGTCCCGCCTTGAGTCTTTGCATGATCGTCAGGGACGAAGAGGACAACCTGCCGCGCTGCCTGGACCGCGTGATGGGGGTGGTGGACGAGATCATCGTGGTGGATACGGGTTCCGCCGACCGGACGGTCGAGACGGCGGAGCGCTACGGGGCCAAGGTCTACCGGATCCCTTGGCATGGGGACTTCAGTTCCGCCCGGAACGCCTCCCTGTCAAAGGCGTCGGGGGACTGGATCCTCTTCCTGGATGCCGACGAGGAACTGGTCGGCGAGGATCATTTCCGGCTCCGGGACCTCCTCTACGACGAAGGGCTTGAGGGCCACTACCTGAACGAGATCAACTTCATCGGGGAAACCCCCGGCGCGGAGGCTGTGATCAACGCCACCTTCCGCCTCTTTCGCAACCGGCTGGAGTACAGGTTCCGCGGGACCCTCCACGAGCAGATCGTGCCCAGCGTCCAGCAGAACGGGGGCAGGATCGGGTTTTCCACCGTCCGGATCAATCACTACGGGTATCTCAACCGGCCCACCCGGGAGAAGGCCAAGATCCAGCGGAACCTGGAGATTCTCAAGGCCCAGGAGAAACGCCAGCCGCGGGACAGCTTTCTCCACTTCAACCTGGGCGTGGAGTACACCAGGCTCGGGGAGGCGGAGGTCGCGCTCCGGCACTACCAGCAGTCCTTCAAGTACCTGGGATCCCTCGACATGGCCTACGCCTCGCTCCTGGTGCGGAACATCGCCCTTTGCCTGCGCTCCCTGGGACGTTACCAGGAAGCCCTGTCGGTGCTCGCCGATGGTGTGAAGGCTTATCCCGCGTATACGGATCTTTATTACCTTCGGGCCCTGGTTTTCCAAAACCTCAACAGCTATACCGAGGCGGAGAAAACCTTCCGGGAGTGTTTATCCCTCGGCGAAGCCCCCTTGAACTACGTTACCCAGAGGGGGGTGGGCACCTTCCGTGCCTGGCACGGGCTCGGGGAGTGCTGCGAGGCCCTGGGGGACGCACCCTATGCCTGCCGGGCATACACCCAGGCCCTGCGTGCGGAACCCAACTGGACCTGGGCCTTGATCAGGCTTACCCGCCTGTTGCTGGCGGGAAGCCGGGTGGAAGAGGTGCTGGCCTTCCTGGAACGCCTGGTGCCCGGGCCCAACCCGGCGTTCTTTACTGAGCTGGCGCTGGTCCTGGCCGGGGAGGGTTACGCCGAGGAGGCCCTGGATTGTACCGAGCGGGCCCGGAGAGATTGCTCGGCAGCCGGCCGCTGGGCGGAGGGAGCCTCCGGGTCTCGGCTCAGGCTGGTCAGGGGACACGTCTATACGCTGATGGGAAGATATGCAGAGGGATCCGCCGAGTTCACGTCAGTGCCTTCTTCCAGCCCGGGGTTTGCGGAGGCCCTGGTGGGGAAAGGGCTGTGCGAGATGCTCTCCGGCCGCCGGGACCTTGCCAGACGTTCCTTGCTCATGGCCGAGGAAGAGGGGAACGGGCCGGAAGCGGAGGCCTACCTCGTTTTGGTTGAAATCCTCGAGCGCGGCGACTTCCAGGTTGCAAGCGCATCAAATGGAGAAGGTCAGATCGGTGGGGAGGATCTGTCCGGTTCCAAGGAGAGTCTCAACGGAGCCAGGCAGGGCGTTACCAAGGGAAAGGTGGGCGGATCGCAGATCCGGGAGACGGCCGAACCGGGGATCCGGGAGGCGGTCTGGGGAGTCCTGGAGAGGCTGCTGATCCTTAAAGAGTTCGATGTTTTCGGATGTGCGCTCCGTCTTCTGACCGTATTCGGTGTTCCTGACGAAGAGCGCAATCTCCGTCTCGGCAAGATCTACGGCCGGCATGGCTACCGGGAGTCGGCGGCGGAGGAACTGCTGAAAGCCCTGGAATCAGGGTCTTACGACGGCGAGGCCTGCGCCCTCCTGGCAGAGATTGCCGCGGAACGGGGCTTCCACGAGGAGGCGGCCGACTTCTGGCGGAGGGCCCTTGAACTGCAGCCCGATCACGCCCCCTATTACGCTTCCCTAGCGGCCTGCCTGACAGAGGCGGAGCGGCGGATAGAGGCGCTGGAGGTGCTGAAGGAAGGGATCCGCAGGGCGCCGCACGCCGATCTGCTGGTCGGGGCGCACGAGGCCCTCGAGGCCGGCATCGGCGGAAAGGGGTGAGGAGCGGTGGCCATGTTGAACATCAGCGGGATCGGTTCTGGTCTGGACTGGAAGGCGTTGATCCAGGAGATCGTCAAGCTCGAGCGCCGGCCGGTTGAAAAGGCCAGGTCACAGGAGACCCGGCTGGACGAACGCCGGAATGCCTGGAAGGACATTCGCTCCCGGCTGGAAACGCTCCAGTCCCGCCTTGATGACCTGAAGGATCAGGGTGTATTCGGGGCCCGGAAGACGTCCAGCGCCGACGAGACCGTCCTGAAGGCGGAGGCCGGCTCGACGGCGGCCAAGGCCTCGTATTTCGTCACTGTGACGAACCTGGCCGAGGCCCACAGGGCGGCCTCGGACCGGCAGGCCGATCGCGCCGCGGCCCTGAATCTGGCCGGTACCTTTTCGCTCAACGGCGCGGACATTACGGTCGGCGCCGCCGATTCCCTGACGGACATCCGCGATGAGATCAATGGGATTGCGGGCATCGGGGTGACCGCCTCGATCATCGACAACCGCCTGGTTCTCACCAGCGATACCGTGGGAGCTGCCGGGACGATGGCCGTCCTGGACGACCCGTCGACCCTGATCCTGGAATCTCTGGGAGTTCTGGTGGACCAAGGCGGGAGCAAGGTGCTCAAGAACGAGATGGCTGCGGCCCGGGACGCCGCCTTCACGGTGGACGGGCTGAGCGTGACCCGCGCCAACAACGATCCCGACGACGTGATCCCCGGGGTAACCCTGCACCTGCTGGCGGGCTCCGCCGCGCCCGTCGTCCTCAAGGTCGAGGATGATCCCGGAACGGCCACGGAAGCCATCCGCCAATTCACCGACCAGTATAATTCCGCCATGGACTTGATCGACACCGCCCTCGGGGAAAAGGGGAAGCTGGCCGGGGACGTGACGCTGATGCGGATCCGAATGAACCTGCGCCAGTTCGTATCCGGAAAGGTCACCGGGATGAGCGGGACATACCAGGCCCTAATCGATGCGGGGATCGGGACCACCGGGCGCGGCCATACTCTCGCCATCGATACGGCCAAGCTGGAGCAGGCCCTCAAGAATGCCCCCGCCACGGTGGAGGATCTCCTGTTTCACGAGGACGCCGGGATCGACGGGGTGGGCGAGAAGCTGGAATCCTACCTGGACCTGCTCATCGACGCCGAGAACGCCTTGATCCCGGCCAAGGAGGACGGCTTGACGGCCCGGATCAAGAACGTCCAGACCAGGATCCGAGATCTGGATTACCGGCTCCAGTTACGGGAGCAGAACCTGACCAGGCAGTTCGTGGCCCTGGAACGCTCACTGGCGATCCTGCAGGGCCAGAGCGTGGAACTCGGGTGGGGAACCGGCTCGAACAAAGGACAGTAGAAGTAGCCCGGGGGCGCTGGATTGGCGGTGGGGAGTGGAGCTCGAATGCTGATCACCAGGATACGAGGAGGGCTTGATGATGGGATCCCTTCAAGCACAATATCTTCAAACGCAGGTTTTTACCGCAAGCCCGGTCCGTTTGGTGCTCCTTGTCTACCAGGAAGCCTTGCGTCGGGCCGCCGTGGCCAGCGGCCTGACGGATTCAGAGCATCGTGAGGGGGCCCACCGGGCGATCCTGGCGGTGCAGGAAGCCGTTCAGGTTCTTCAGGAAAACCTCGACTCATCCGCCGGTGAGGTCGCCGCTAAGATGGCGGCGATCTACGAGTATGTCCAGCAGAAGCTGGTCGAGGCCAATATGAAAAAGGAAGCCTCGCCTCTGGCGGAGGTGCGGAACATCCTCGAAGAACTGCGGGGAGCCTGGCAGGAGATCGAGGGGAAGATCCCCGCGTGAAGATCCCGGCGTGATGAGCCCCGCGTGGTGTACAGGTATGATGCACAGGTCTGATGTGCAGGTTTGATGCATGGACTGATGGGTGGACGTGAAGGACAAGACGGGCTCCAGAGCCGAGCGGGAGTGATGGAAATGCAGTCGATCGGCAGGGTCGGGTGTGGGAGAAGATACCTGTTTCTGTCAAGGGAACTGGCTGCCGCCGCAGCGGCGGGGAGTCTGGCGCGGGTGGAAAGGATTCTCCGGTTGCGGGAAAAGATGGGCGGGCCGCCTGGCGGAATGATTCCCGAACAGGTGGAAGCCCTGGTGAAGTACGATGCGGAAGCCCGGCGGCATCTGGAGGAGAGCCTTTCCGCCGTCCGGAAGTCCCTGGCGGCGGTGAGTGCGGACAGGCGCCTGCTGCACGAATCACCTGACCGTCTTCAAAGGGAAACAGGTTTGATCCATTACGGGTGAAAGTTGAAAGGACCAGTGCGGATCGGGGACATGTTCTTCGTGCAAACGGTGCGAATACTGCTGAATCCTTAATCGATTGGCCGGAGCGGATTGCCCTGTAAAATTATTTCCACCTCTTCGTATCCGGTCGGGAAGGCATAGTTGTATCGTGCCGGAAGCGCGAAAACATACCTGGCGTTGCGGGCCAGTTCACTTGGCCCGATCGGCGCCGCTCCGACGCTGACCTCTCCCCGCTGAAGCGAATTCCACTGGGTGAGCGTGAAGACCATGATCGGGATATCCTGTCGCGGGTTCCGGGAAGTCCAATCAGGATGCCTGATGGAGATAGTCGGGCCGGTCTCCACGGCCTCACCGGTTTTTGAACCTGTGAGAGCGATGCCCTCCCACCCGCTGGTGATGATCGAATGGTCTTTCCACTTGCCCGGTAAGGAAAAACTGAAACCATACCGGGTGTTCCTGTACACAACGGAGCCGCTTTCCGCGTACGCGCCGAGGGTGGCGGCGACGATGAGCCGGCGGGTTTCGATTTTATCCACCAGGAGCGTGATCGGCCGCCTGGCTGCCACCCCGCCGCTTGCCTGTTCCGTGCTGGTTATTTCAATAATCTCGCCGCTGACTTCATACGCGTCCCCTGAGGATTTTTTTATTTGAAGGATTTCAATCCGATCCGGCCATGGGCTGGAAGTCGTTTTCCCGGGGGCGTTCAAAGGGTCGTCCTGCCATTGCCCGAGAAGTTCGGGAGAGACGAGGTTTCCGTAGTTCTCCTGCATGCTCCTGTCGAGGATGCCTTTAGGGGCCAGAAGCGGGACCGCCTGGAGCTTCCGGCCGAAAGCTTCGACCAGGCTTCTGACTTTCGCCTCATCGGAGATTTCATAATCGAACAGCCGGTACTCTTCCATAGAACGGATGGGCTTCCCGTCCCGTTTGTCCTGATCAAACTTTGCCCAGTCGGTGGCATGGATCCTGACGGGGGTGAATCCAGGGCTTCCTTGCCGGTCTTGTTCATAGACGAACTCGATCTGAACAAGGAAAAGATGCCGTCCCTCGTGGACCGCGCCGGCATCGGCGATCAACTTCAACTTTCGGCTCGGGATGTCTTCCGTGATTCTTCCGAAGCTGATGACGTGCAAGTCGTAGCTGGAGTTGGGGGGCGACCCTACCGGTCCCAGCGCCTTTTGGAACCCGTTGAACCGGTCCACGAAAACAGCGTTCCCTACTTGATCCGTTTCCAGCACGAGGTTACCACCGAGGAACCGCCGGTAATCTTCTGGTGAAAAGATCTTGATCAACTCGCCGGCGCGATGGAGAAACACGACGGTATCCATACCGAGGTTGAGCTGGACCAACTCATCCCCCTGGTAGCTGATTCGCTCAATGCTCCCGTCCCGATAATACATCGAACTTCCCGGGTTCCGCTCGTCGAACACCGTCAGCTCCCGGTCCCCGCCGGCTCCGCTGACCAGGAGCCGGATCCTCTTGTATCCCGGGTTGTTTTCACCCTTGTAATCGTACAGAAGCTCCAAGGAGAGCTGATGGAGACCTTCCCCGATCCCGACACTTGCTTGAGCCAGTTTCTTGCCCAGGATCGGGGTCTTGCCTCGGGCGTCCAGGTAGATGGTCGGACCATCTTGAAAATAGGACACCTCAAGCATATCGAGCAGTTCGTTCAAATCCCCGTAGGGCCCGGCGGTGCGGTAGGTCAGGGGATCTTTTTTCATCTCCACTACGCGCGAATCTTTGAACGCCGAATATGAAAGACCGGCGGTCTCCGGGATGCTCAGGTACCTGGGATCACTCAGGCGCTCGACATCACCCTTGAAGGTGAGCTTGACTCCACCCCTTTCCAAGGCGAAGTCAACAGGAACCAGGGAATCGATGAACCTGGGGTCCTCTTCCGGTTCCAGAACGTTGAAGGTCATGTCCAGTTCCTTGGCCAGCAGGGGGATGTTCCAGCCCCACTCGTTCTCCCACAGGGTCTTCAAGAGGTAGCCTTGGTAGACGATCCCGGCGTATTCGCCGCCGGGTGGGGAGGAGAGCATATCTCCGGCAAGGTGTTCGCCGGCGGGGGGAGCGGATGGGATCTCGCCTGCGCCTGCCGGGTATCCGCCGGCCGGTTGGAGGGCAGGGGATCTTTCGGTAGGATCCGCACGACCCGGATCGGTCGTGTTCATCGTGATGATCAAGGCGGTCGTGATCGCCGCTGAGATCAATAGCCCGATGACGGTTTTCCTCCGCATTTCACTTCACTCCAAGCTGAACAACGTTAAGACCACGCCGACCAGGAAACAAACCCAGGCGGTGACAATCCATCCGGAACCTTTCCACAGGTTAGACGGGGCCCGGTGCAAACAAGTTCCCCGGTTGATCGCCTTCGGAATCCGGGGAAAAAGGTTTCCCCCTCCCATGGTTCTTTAGAAACTTTCCAGGGTCTTTTAGAGTCCAACAATTGTGGAGGAAATCGAGTTATATACTGGGAAGCTGTTTCTAGCTATTTCTGTTAGAAGGGCCTGCCCGTTCACTTACCCGTTGATTTATAGGAGGAAAGAAAAGGTGCGCGTGAGGGCGGTTGACCGGATCAACGAGTGGAAAAAGCGGCGGGGTCGTGTTTCGGGCCTGCCGTTTCCAGGCCTGCCGTTTCCAGGCCTGCCGCTCTTGGTTCTTCTGCTGGCACTGCTGCTGGTGCTTCTGAACCCGGCCGGCCCGGCCCGAGCGGACGACGCCAGCCTGGGCCGTGTGGGTGAGACCGTCCGGCCGGTTTCCGACGGGCAGGTCATGATGGTCGGCGAGCGGGTGCTTCTCACCGTATCCCCACGGCGGACCGAGGTCGAGGCCGAGTTCATCTTCTGGAACGACGGCCCGAAAACCGAAGTGCTGATGGGTTTCCCGGAACCAAGCCCGGATCCGGAACGGGAGGAGTTCCGCGATGACTTCCGCCTTCATGACTTTCGGGCCCTGGTGGACGGCGAGACGGCGCCCGTAACGCCGGAGCCCGGTCTTACCGCAGGCGAGGGAGCGGGGCCCATGGACTACCCCCTCTGGCATACCTTTAACGTACAGTTTCCGGCGGGCCGGGTGCGAAAAGTGATCAACACCTACTGGGTCAAGAACAACTTGTGGTCCAACGGTGAGGAAGCCAGCGGCTATATCCTCGTCACGGGAGCCTCCTGGAAGGGAAGCATCGGGGAGGCCGAGGTAAGATTGAAGCTGGCCGGGGGGATCCGGCCGTACCACCTCCTCTCGGCGGGACCCACCAGCTACCGCTTCGAGGGTGAGGATCTGGTATGGCTGTGGAAGGACCTGGAGCCCGAGCGGAATATCAGGATCACCTTCAACGTGGAGCGCGAATTCGTCGGGGTTGAGGGACTGCTGCAGGTGGGAGAGGACTGGTGGACCTTCCTGAACGAGGGGCGATATTCCGAAGCCCTCGAACTGCTGAAGGAAGCTTCGGCGAACGCAAACGGCGTGCCGGCCGGCGGTGAACGGGCCTCAGCGGAAACAAAGGTGATTGACTACTCAATGGCCCGGCTCCTGGAACTGACGGGCAGGAGCGGCGAGGCCGTGTCCTTCTGGGAGCGCCTTCGGCAGCAGGCTGAAGGTCCCGTTCCCGTGGACTCCTTCTACCCGGATCCGGCCTTTGGGGGCGCATACTTCCACTTGGGCGGCAAACTGGCATCCGAGGGGCGTCTTGCGGAGTTGGACGCGCTGTACCGGGAGGCCAGGGAAAAACAGATCAACCCGCAGGTGGTCCGTTACCTGGAGGAATTGCGGCCGGAGCGGGGAGGGAGCAAGGTGCCGCCTTCCATCCGGGAACTCAGGGTGGTCTCGCGTGGGGTAGAAGGCCGCGGTCCCTACCTGCTGGAGGCCCTGGTAAACGACCCTGACGGGGACCTGGATCAGGTCAGGGCGGAGGCCTGGCAGGTGGTGAACGGAAGAAAGGAAGAGGTGCGGATCCTGCTTTGCAGCCCGAAGAACCCTACCTTCAGGG
>JACPQU010000120.1 GCA_016190305.1 Bacillota bacterium | reverse complement strand
TTCTCCACGAGTTCCACCAGGAACCCGGCCACGGCCTCCGGGCTGAGGAAGGTGCTGTAGCGGCCGTACTCCTGGGGAAAAAGGAAGATCTCCTCCAGGATCCACTTGCCCTGGTGATCAACGACCCGTCCCAGGCCGCTGATCTCAGTGGGCGCCAATAAGACGTATGCCTGCATCCTGAAGAATAAAGGGAGCGAGACGGACAGTTTCAAGGTTTCGCCTCCTGCCATAAGTCCAAAGGTCCGTAGGCGGTCTCGGGATCATACACCGCCAGGAAATCAAGCAACAACCGCACCGCCAGGCTGAGCTCAAGTTGCCCGATCAGCTTGAGCAGGCCCGGTTTCAGGTTGCCGAGGCACGGCAGGCCGTTCTGGACATGGGGATGATCCCAGTACGGCCTGGCCCCGGTGTTCTCCAGGTTGTTGATGACGATCCCGCCATCGAGGGAGATGGTGACGCGCATCGGTCCGACCAGGTGGCGCCTGCCGGAGGAGGCGTCGAGCAGGATGACCGGCGTGGTCTCCACCACTAAAGCTTCATCCTTCCAGTCCAGGGAGCGCACCTCCGGCTGGCTCAGGGTCTCCCGGAAGGTTTCCTGAAGGTGCTCCTCCAGGGAAGTAAGCCGCTCCTCCTTGTCGGAGAGCATCTTCTGCAACTGCTGCTGGCTCCTGGTAACCTGGACCAGTTCCCGGGAAAGCTGGTTTGAACGTTCTTCGAGTCGGGCCAGGTCCTTGCTCAACTGATCAACGAAGGAGCCGACGGCCCTTTTTGCCTGTTCCAGCATGAACGATCTTCACCCCGCCCTTTTCCCGATCCATTCTTCCGGTCATTTCCACCACAACTGGTCAACATTAAGGTTCCGCCTATGACCAACCTGTCGAAGATCTTGCCATTATGGGATTGGATTGCCTTGGTCTTCTTACCTTCGTGTTCTTTGTTACTCTCGCGTAATCACGGGAAGAAGGATATGAGAAGGATGCACCCGATCATGGTGAACCTCCTGGTGCGCCACCGCCAGCACTGAATCCTGGCCGAAGGGGCGGCCGGTGTTGGGATTCCGGTCGAACTGCGGGAAATTGCTACTGGTGAGATCCACCCGGATTCGATGCCCTTTCCGGAAACGCACGGCGGTCGACCAGAGATCGAGCTCGTAACGGTAAACATCTTCCGGGCGGATGAGGGAGGGCTCCTCCCAGGACTCCCGGAAACGGGCCCGCAGGATCCCCTGGGCCACGTTCATGCAGAAGCCGTTGGGGGAAACGTCCACCAGCTTGGCGGTGAAATCGGTGTCGGGGGCCGAGGATGAGGCGTAAAGGACCAGCTTGACCGATCCGATCACCTCCAGGTCTTCCTCCAGGATCCCGCTTGTGTATACCAGCACGTCCGGGCGCAGTTCCACCCATCGCTGGTCCCGGGGCCCCATGGAGATGGGTGTCTGGTCCTCCGAGCAGCAGGTGCTCCCCCCCACCGTGGGCACCGGGTTATGAGGATCATAGGTGAAGTGATCGGGGCTCTCAGCGGCGGGCGTCTCCTTGCTCAGCGCCCCGTCACCGAACGAGGTGTTGGCGTTTCCGCGGCTGTGGAGGTAGTAGGGGGTATCAACAGTCCCGGGGATGGGCCAGTCCGGGGCCTCGCGCCAGCGTCCGGTCCCGATGCCGGCCCCCCTCCCGTCCCCCATGACGAAGACCTTGACCGGCGGTTCCTGCATGATCCCGTTGTCGATCCCCTGAAGCCAGAAATCGAACCAGCGGAGGTACTCCTGGATCAGGTCGAGGTGGGCCTCCGGCCCGAAATCCACGTCTCCGGTCTTGGCGATCCTTCCCTGATCCCCCAGGTTGTGGATCCAGGGGCCGATCAGCACCTTCTGGGAAGCGCGGGCCTGAGGGGTGGCCCCCCCGGCTTTGACCCCCATGTAATTGTTCAGCGTCCCCTGGCAGAAGATGTCGTACCAGCCGCCGAAACCATATATGGGGACCTCCACCCGATGGTAGCCCTCGTCCACCGGGCTGAGCCCGCGCCAGTAGTCATCATACCTCGAGTGGGCCAGCCACTCCCTCCAGATCGGGTTCTCCCGCCCCGCCGCTTCGGCCATGTCCACCAGGGGCAGGGTCCACCAGAGGGATTCAAGGCGGTTTTCCTCCGGAAGCCATGGATAGAGGGCCTGGTTGGTATGGGCATGCATCTGCATCCCCAGCCAGCGGTAATTGAATCCGAGCTGAAAGGCGCCTCCCGTGTAAGCCCAGTTGTGAAAGTAGTTGGAGTAACCGACCCTGGGAGCCAGGCACACCAGGTGCCGGGGCCGGCCGGTGGCGGCATAGAGCAAGGCGGCGGCCTCGTATGAGGCCCCGGTCATCCCCACCTTGCCGTTGGACCATGGCTGGGTTCCGCACCACTCCACGGCGTCGCAGGTGTCGCTAATCTCGTGCTTGAAGGGATACCATTCGCCTTGCGAGTCCCACCTGCCCCGGCAGTCCTGGATGGCCACGGCGTATCCCCGCCGCGCGAAGTCCATGGCCATCCGCACCCTGGGTTCGGCGTTGTTGCTGTAAGGCGTCCGGATCAGGATCACCGGAAACGGCCCGTGGGCATCCGGGAGGTAGAGGTCGGTGGAGATCGCGACCCCGTCCCGCATGGGGGCCTTGAGGTTGTACTTCATCCGGAACCCCGTCTCCGTCCTCATCTGACCGGCCACCGCAGCCGCCCGTTGGCCAGCAGCCCGGCTTTTTCGGCGGCTCTGGATCCGGTCTCCTGGGTCAAGGCCAGAACATCCTCCTCGTCCACCGTGAGGACCCGCCCACCCTCGACCAGGATCCGGCCGTCGATGATCACCGTGTCGACGCTGGCTCCGGTCGCTCCCATGACGAGATTGGCGACCGGGTTCAGCAACGGGGTCCATTCCGGGCGGATCAGATCGAGCAGGATCATGTCCGCTTTCTTTCCGGACTCCAGGGATCCTAGATCATCCTCCCATTGCAGGGCCCGGACCCCGTTGGTCACGCAGATCTCCAGGATCTCCTCCGGGGAAAAGAGGGTGGCATCCAGGTGGTAGTCGCGGTGCACGATCAGGGTGTACATGACCCGGAACATATCGTGGAAATTGGAAGCCCCCGCCCCGCCCGACCCCAGGGACTGGCAAACCCCATCCCGGTGCATCTCCACGTGCCGGCCGTGCAGCATCCCCATCGCCAGGATCAGCTCACTGGTCGGGCAGCGGGCGATCTTGACCTCGTGATCCCGCAGCAAGCCGGCTTCGCGCTCGGTGAGGATATTGCAGTGGGTCAACAGGAGGTTGGGCCCCAGGAGGCCGATCCGGTGGAAGCGTTCCACCGGGGTCAGCCCGTGGAAGGTCTCTTTGTGCTTGTCCACGAAAGCCTGGCAGGCAGCCATGTGGGACTGGATGCCCACTCCGTATTCCTGGGCCATCCGGCTCACCCGCCGGGCCAGTTCGTCGGAAACCATCCGATCCCCGCGGAGGGAGAGGCCGATCCTGATCCTCCCGCCGGCGGCGCCCTGGTAGCGGTCCAGAAAATCCTTTCCCGCCCGGACGGCATCCTCGGTGGTTTCCTGCACCTCGGTGCCGAGATCCGTGAGGGAGCGGGAAAGCAGCGCCCGGATCCCCAGAGTCTCGATGGCGGAGACCATCTCCTCGATGGCGTATCCGCCCGGATCCACGACTATAGTGGTGCCGGTCTTGAGGGCCTCCAGGCACTGGCAAAGGACCGAGTAGTAAGCCGCTTCCCGGTCCTGGACGTTTTCCAGGTGGTGAATCTTGGCGACGTAGGTGGGGGCGAAGAAGCCGGTGGTACACCCCCGATCGTGGAGCTGGGTGAGGTGGACGTGGGTGTTGACGAGGCCCGGCATGACCAGCCGGTCGCGGGCGTCGATCACCTTGGCCCCCGGCGGCGCCGTCCCCGCCACCTCGGAAGACTTCCCCACCCTGACGATCCGATCGCCCTCGATGAGGATCCCGCCGTCCTTGATGATGGCGCGGTCGGGATCCATGGTCAGCACGTATCGCGCGTTCTGGATGAAGACAGCGGCCAATAGCCTACCTCCGTTCCCAGGCTCCTTCGATCTCCGAGGCCGGCACCACCCTGCCGAAGTGATGCTCCAGGTTCTCCAGGGATCCATTGTGGGTATGTTCATAGCACGCCGCCACGCAATCACGGGCGACGACCACGTAAAAGTCGCGCATGAAGGCTTCCCGGGCGGTGGACTCGACACAGACGTTGGTCGCCACACCGGTGAAGATCAGGGATTGGATCCCCTTCTCCCGCAGGTAGGGCTCCAGGTCGGCGTTGGTGAAGGCCCCGTAACGGTACTTGGTGAACTCCACGTCCCCCGCTCTCATGGTCAAGGGCTTGCAGAGTTCGGCTCCCCACGTGTCCGGCCGGGGATAGTCGCTCCCGACCCTCAGGCGTCCCTGCCGCTCGCGCATGGGGCCGGAAGAATGATCGTCGTCGTGGAGCATCCGGATGAAGACCAGGTGGACGCCTGCCTCCCGGGCCCTTTCAAGAAAGGTTGCCAAGCGGGGGAGCATCGTTTCGACCATGGCGATGTCATGCCCGTCCTTGGCGAAGGCCCCATCCGGATGGCAGTAGTCGTTTTGCATATCGACGATCACCACCGCCGCGTTCGCGGGGTCAACCAGTTGATCGAGAGTTGAAAGGTCGCCCACTGTTTCTCACTCCTCCGCGGAAGGAACCGAGTCGATGGTCCGGCCCAGCGGCCGGACCATCGACTTACCGGTTATGGATCTCAGGCTAGCCGTTAAACAGACCCCAGTGCATGGGCATGTTCAGGATTACCGCGAAGAGCAGGTAGATGAAGGCGCACACCCCGACGGTTACTCCCAGGGTGGTGGACCAGGATTCCCTGGCAATCCCCCTCATCATGACCACCATGTAAACCGGGATGGCGATGGTGAGCCCGATCACCCACGCGCCAAGTCCGAAGACCACCAGCAGGCCCAGGATCAAGGT
>JACPQU010000124.1 GCA_016190305.1 Bacillota bacterium | reverse complement strand
TCCCTTGTCCATACGACCGTACCTCCTTCGGATTGCTCCGGCATAGGCCGGAAAAAGTCTTTCCTTGGATCCGAGTTTAGACGATCAAGGCACCCGTACCTCCGTCGAAGCATTTGATTTGAGAAGCTCATGGTAAGGGATTCGGCGGCGGTTTGGTGTGAAAACGATATTGGAACTTTGGTCGACGATTTTGAGTCAATGATTTTGGGTCGATGATGTTAGATTGGTGATGTTGGATTGATGAGTCTGTTACTGACAGTTGTTTGTGTCACCCGGTTCGGCTACGGCGGGAATTTGCTGCGGATACAGATTGATGCAATCTTTTCATAAAAAGGTTCCACTTGCTTGATGACCGGGGGTGATAATTACATTAAACTGTTATTGATTGTCTTGCCCCATTGACTTTACAATTCATCGGCTTCAAGAGGGGGTCCTCCGATATGAAGATCAAATCTTCCGCATCTTCCACACGGATTTTTCGACGTGGTATTCTTCCACTGATCGCCCTCCTGCTGATCGCCGCGCTCCTTGCCGGCGGCTGCAGCCTCTGGCCGGGAAGGGATCAGGGCGGGGACAACAAGCCGCCCGCGGGTTCCGAACCGGCCAAGGAAACACCAAAAGAGACACCCAAGCCTTCCACCGGCGGACAGCAGCCGAAGGATACCCCTAAGCAGCTCAAGGTAAGCGACTATTTCCCGGTAAAACCCGGCATGCAATGGGGATTTGAAGGATGGGGAAACGAATACGCAACCTATAACCTTGAGGTCGTCCGGGCCTCCGGAGAGTACGTTCAGACCTCCGAGGATAACGGGGGCACCGTCATGGCCCGGGTGTACCGTGTGACCGAGAACGAGGTGGTCGAGGTCTACCGGGAAGGCGAGGCCTACGACAAGCCGGATCGCTTGGACCGCCGTGAAAAGGAAGATGTGATCCTGCGGGCTCCCCTGGCTGTCGGGAACAAATGGCCTCTGGGGACCGGAACATCCGAGATCGTGGCCGTCGGCCTTGAATTGAAAGTCCCCGCGGGTACCTTCCGGGATGTGATCAAAGTTAAACGGGGCAACCCGGAGAGCGAGAACCTGGTCTTCGATTACTACGCCCCCGGGGTTGGAAAGATCAAAAACGAATTCACCGAGGCGAATGAAACCGTCCTGGTGAAATCGGAGTTGGAATCCTACAAGTAATCCTGGTTCGACGACCGGCGGCGGAGTGTTGCTTGTGCGGTGCGGCGCCCAACGCAGACCGCCGGCGCCGAAACAGACCGGCAACGCCTTACGCGTTGCGAAGAGTTGACGGAGAGTTGACGACGATTCGGCCCGTGCCCTCATCCGACGGCACGGGCCGATTTAACGATTACTTCCCGCGGGTTCCCGCGCCTCGTTTTCCCATGACTTACCCCGCGCCAGGAACCGGAAAACATCTCGCTGCAGGTTCACCCCGTACGGGCAGCCGCAATCCCGGCAGGACAGGCAACGCTCGACGCCCAGCCGCGCCGCGTCAGGGAGCCGGTCCTCCCGGTTGGCCGGGTGGGCCTGGGCTTGCGCCAGCTTGACGAAAAGGTAGGGGCCCGGAAAGCCTCCCTCTTGGGGATCGGCCAAGGGGTAACGCACATGGGGGCACATGGAGTGGCAGGCCAGGCAATCCACGCACCAGGCCAGTCTCGTATAATGTTCCTGAGATCCGGTGATCCCCCCATCCCCGGACGGCTGGGGGTACAGGCCGACCGCCCTGATGGCGGCGGCCACCGGACGGCGGTCCACCACCAGATCTCTAATCAGCGGAAGGTTCCTCAGGGGCTCCACCCGATCCCCGTCCTGGAGGTGGGTCGTGCAGGTGAGCCTGTCCCGGCCCGATACGCGTGCGGCGCAGAGCCCGCAGTCCTTGTACCGGCAACCGTAGCGGAAGGCCAGGCTGTCGTCGAGATGGTCGTAGATGTACATCAGGGCGCCCAAGACCGTCTCCTTGGGCTCCCAGGGCACCTCGTACTCTTTGAAGCCGGCCGGTACGTCGCCGAGGCCGCTGCGCCAGATCTGGATCTTGACCATCTTGGCCTGCTTCACTGGGGGACCTCCTCCCACCTGACCGCCATGCCCTCCGGCCCTATGAAGACGGCGATCCTACGGCCGGCGAGGGCCGGATCCGGATCGGGGTAATCCTCGCGGAGGTGGGCGCCCCTGGACTCACGGCGTTCCCGGGCGCAAAGGGTGATGGCCTCCGCAACCGGAAGCATCATTTCCGCCTCCAGGTAGTCCCACAAGGGGCGGTTGAAGGGCCCCGTGTCCGGGATACGCACTTCCTGGAGCCGCTTCCGCAGCCACGCGATCTCTGTTAAAACGCTTTCGCAACCGGCCTCGGTGCGCAAACCGGCGATTTTATCCCAGAGGATCTTTCCCAGGGCACGATGGATCGAAACCGGCGGGACGGTTCCTCGCCTCTCCGCAACGGCGGCCAGTTCCGCCAGCTTTTCAGCGACGAGTCCGCCTGTTCTCCCGGAGAACCGGGCTGCCGGCCGGTCGGAGGGGGAGGCAAATACCGGGTCACGCCCCTGGGGTGAATCCCCTTCCCTCCCGGCAGCATAGGTGGCCGCCGCCTTCCCCGCCCGGGATCCGAATACGGCGGTTTCGGTCAGGGCGACTCCCGCCAGGCGGTTTGCCCCATGAATCCCGCCCATGGCCTCTCCGGCGACGAAAAGTCCCGGCACCCGGGTCTCGCCGGAGGTCCCGGACTTGATCCCTCCCATGAAGTAATGCGCGGTCGGAGCCACCTCGTAGGGCTGCTCTCCCCGGTAGCAGTCGCCCCCGAGCAGGGTCTTGAGGATGATGTTGACGCGGGTTGAGTCCCAGGGTGCGTCATTATCCGGACGGGGTTCGAGGTTGTCGCGGAGATCGAGGATCAGGCCGCCCCGGGGGCCGGGCCGGCCGTGGGACATCTCCCTCCACATCACCCCTGCGACCTCGGCCCGGGTGCGGCGGTTGAGCATGTCCAGGAGAGGCTTTCCGTCTCCGTTTCGGAGAATCCCCCTCGGCCCGCCCACCACACTGGGTTCCCCGCAGTAGACCCCACGGGCGGAGGAAGGTTTCGTGATCGCGAACGGAAGGAATTGAATTTGTTCCAGATCAATCAGTCCAACCCCGGCCTTCAGGGCCAGGGCGAGACCATCCCCGCATACACCCCGGGCGTTGTCGGTCTGGGGATAAAAGAGGCAACCGGCGCCCCCGGTAGCCAGGATCACGGCGGAGGCATGAAACAGGTGATACTCTCCGGTGATCAGGTCGTGGCACAGGATCCCCTCCATGACTCCCTCCGGAACCAGCAGATCGAAGGCCAGCATCTCATCATAGAGATCCAGGCCCTGTCTGATCACGGCCTCCCGGAGTGTCCGGCCGAGGGTGACTCCGTCGTTGGGGAGATGGCCGGTTCGGGGCCGCCCGTGTCCGGCGCGGATCCCGAGGATGATCCGGTCCTCACGCTTGTTGTAGACCAAGCCGAGCCTTTCCAGGAGCAGCGCGGCCGGGAGGGAGTCCTCGGTGACCACCTTTACCAGCGCGGGCTCAGACAGGCCTTCCCCGCTGGACAGGACGTCCCGGGCGAAGACTTCAGGCTCGCCGTCCATCGCGATGCCGCCGCCTGAGAGACGGGTGTTGCCGCCGCCGGCGGGTTCCTTGGAAACCAGGGCTACCGAAGCCCCTTCCGCGGTCGCCTCCAGGGAGGCCACCAGGCCAGCCGCCCCTCCCCCGATACAGACCACGTCGTAATGATGCTCGGTCAGCTTCACAGGTCTACCCCCCAAGGGCCCGTTAAATCAAGCAGGTGCCGCCGTTGTCACTCCCTGCCGCCCGCTGCCGCTCATGGCCATGACAACGGCCGTTGCTGTCCACCATGATCGGATGTCCGACTTTGGTCTTTCCAGGCTCTTACCACCTGCTCCTGCAGCCCCTGGAAGAAGGTCCAACGGATAGATCGGAAGGATAGTTCAGGGACCTGGGGTTGAAAATAACATGAATACTTTCGATCGGAAATCAGGAAAGGGATCTCGTCTTCGATGACAAACATGACTTGCAGGTTTGGTTAAGGGGGGGCAGTGCTTGACGGACCTGCTCGAGAGGATCGAAGCCTTGCGCGCCAAGCTCCACGGGGCCCTAAAGGCGGGCTCGATCTCTCTGCACAGGGATGTCCTGCAGCAGATCAGTTCCGAGTTGGATCTGCTGATCCTCGAGCATGTTCGTAAAGAGCGGGAGCAGAAAGAGAGGAAGTCTCCCGATCGGTAAAGAACCCTTGACTGGGCTTTTGCAGCGGAGAGGAGCAGTTTCACGGAGGTGAGAAGTCCATTCTGTTGTAGGAGGTCCAATTTATGGAGGTCTCCCAGGTTAAAGGCGTGGTTTTCGTCACCCTTGAGTTGGACGAAACCGAGGTCGAGAGCCTGGAGTCCCTCGAAGAGCCGGCTCTTTCCAAGCTCGTTAAGGAAAGGTTGTCCAAGTTCATTGGAGCGGAGTTGATCAGCGGTCTGGTGTACGAGCTTGGTAAAGGGAAGATGCAGGTGGCTCTTCGAATATGAACCAACCCAGCCAGCAACGATCGTTGCTGGCTTTTCTCTGTCCTTGTCGTTGTTATCTCTGAAACGCTCGCGAGAGGGGCTAAACTAGTGACCGGGGGCCTGATTATTGGTGTGCGGTGCGGGGACGCGTTTGAATCCACCCTCTGGGGTGGTTTAGACATCGGAGGGAGCAAGATCCTCGGGATCATCACCGACGACTCGGGACGGATCCTGGGTCGGTGGAGGGAACCCACACGTTCCCCCGGGACGGAAGGGAAAACGGGCATTCCCGCGCGACTGCTTAAGGGGCTGGGGACGGCCGCCCTTAGCGCGGGTCTCTCCGTTCCCCGGCCGGGATACCCTACGCCCCCCCCGGCGCCGGGCTGTCTGGCGGGGACGGGTATGGGGGCCCCGGGGCCCCTCGATGCCGATTCCGGAATGATCCTTGAGGCTCCCAACCTTCCGGAATGGGTGGGAATCGATATGGTGACCCCCCTGCGCACCACCCTGGGATGTCCGGTCTGGCTCGAAAACGACGCCAACCTGGGGGCCCTGGGGGAATCCTGGTTCGGGGCGGCCAGGGGTTTCCAGGAGGTTCTTTACATCACGGTGAGCACCGGGATCGGCGGCGGGATCATCTCCGGCGGGCGCCTGATCAGGGGCGCCTGCGGCACCGCGGGGGAAGTCGGACACATGACGGTGAACATGGACGGACCGATTTGCGGCTGTGGAAACCGGGGCTGCCTCGAGGGCCTGGCATCCGGGCCGGCGATCGCCCGGAGAGCAGAGGCGGCCTTGGAAAGGGATCGGCTTAAAACCGGAGTGCTGGCCACCTTCAAGGTCGGCAGGGGATCCCTGACCGCCGAGGATGTCTTCCGAGCCGCCTGGGAGGGGGACCCCTTGGCCCTGGAAGTGGTGGAAGAAACGGGGCGCTACCTGGGAACGGGAGTTGCGTCTCTGCTCAACCTGCTAAATCCCGAGGTGGTGGTCATCGGGGGAGGGGTCGCGGCGGCCGGCGGGCTCCTGCTCGAACCCTTGACTCGCCACGCCCTCAGCCGGGCTTTCAAGTCCGCCACCCGGAACGTCAAGATCGTGGCGTCCGAACTCGGGGATCACTCTGTGGCCCTCGGCGCGGTCGCCCTGGCCCAGCAGCGGGCCGGTCGAACCGCGCCGGGCACCGTGTGATCTAGTACGTCAGAGAGGTCTTCCCGAAGGCCCGTCGCTTCGCGCCGAGGCCGCTGCGCTCCGCCAGGGCGGCGGCATTCTTTCTGGCCCTGGACATGGCGGCTTTCTCGTCAAAGGCGGTAATCGTCCCGTTTTCCATGAGCACCCTTCCGTCGACCATCACGGTGTCCACGCTGTGCCCGTCGGCGGCGTAAACCAAGGTGTTCACAGGCTCATGGCACGGAACCCACTCGGGCCTGTCGATGTCGAAAAGGATCAGGTCCGCTTTCTTCCCGGGCTCCAAGGATCCGATCTCGTCGTCCCAGAGCATGGCCTTCGCTCCCTCGATGGTTCCCATCGCCAGCGCCTGCTCCGCGGGGAACAGCCCGGGATCCATGCGGGCGTCCTTGAAAATGCCGGCGACAAGGTAGACCTGCCGCAACAGGTCCAGCGACCCTGCCGCGGAGACTCCGTCGCAGCCGAGGCTGACGGTGATTCCGGCCTTCACCATCTCCGGGTAGCGCCCGACTTTCGTGGCCCCTTTGGCCAGCTTGAGGGAGGTGCCGGGGCAGAAAGCGACGCGGGCCCCGGTCGAGGCCAGGATCTCGATCTCTTGATCCTGGACCGCCACCACGTGGGCCAGCACGACGTGCGGGGCGAGGGCCCCGATTTCGGCCATCTGGGTGACCGGCCAGCGGCCGTATTTCTTCTCGAAGATCCGCGCTTCTTCCACCGAAGAGGCGATGTGGTAGGAGCAACCCACCCCCAGCCGGCGGGCAAGTTCGACCGACCCGGCGTGAAGGGCGGGGGAGCAAGGCTCCTTGCCCTCGATGTTCACCCAGGCCCGGATCCGTCCGCCGGCCGCCCCGTTCCAGCGCTGGACCGTCTTCTCCAGCGCTTCAAGCGCGGCCTCCGAGGATGGGAAGAAATGGTGGGCGATGAACTCCGGAGTATAGTAGGAAGGAGGATTCTCGGGAGGGGTGTCGGCGGTGTAGCGTCCCACCACGGCGCGCAGCCCGCTCTCCTCCACGGCGGCCACGATCCCGTTCAGGTCGCTGAGGGCGCCCAGGTCGAGGAAGCAGGTGGTTCCGGTCCGGATCATATCCGCGCAGGCGGCCAGGGCCGAGACATACTCATCTTCCTCGTTCATAGCCGAGTAGGCGATCTTGGCCCATTCATAAACCCATGGCCGGGTGGAGATGGTATCGGGGAAGAGGCCGCGGGTCAGTTGCTCCGGGGTATGCAGATGGGTGTCGATGAGCCCGGGAGCCACCAGCTTGCCGCTGCCCCTGATCACCCGGTCCACTTTCGGGTGGCGGGCCTTGATCTCCGCCGCCGGGCCCAGGTCGATGATCCGGTCCCCTTCAACGACCAGGCTGGCCCCGGTGAGAACCTTTCCGTCCCGGTCGACGGTCAGTATATAGTCGGCGTTCTCGATACAGATCTTCAAAGCTTTTTACCCCCCCGCTCGGCTTCTTGATCTCAATTGGCCTTCATCACTGTTTCGGGGCCTCCCACCCTTGACCCTTCCGAGCCGCTTGAAACTGAGCCGGCAGCCGGTTCTCGGAAGCCTACGCCAAACCGGGTCGTTTCAGTGCCGAGGTCAAACCGGCAGCCCGGGTTCCGGGTTTTGTCAAAGCGGCGGTCGGCAGGACTTGGGAGGGAATCGCCGAATTCAGGGAATCGCCGAATTGAGGGAATTCCGAAAGAGTATCGCGAATAAATCGTGTCCGGCCCATGTGCGAAACGCGAGAGCAATGGCGCAAGGTATATATTAGAGCAGTGCAAGCGGGGGTTGCCAAGTGTTCAAGAAGGTGCTGGTAGCGAACCGGGGCGAGATCGCGATCCGGGTCATCCGAGCTTGCCGTGAGCTGGGATTGAAGACGGTGGCCGTCTATTCCGACGCAGACCGCAACGCCCTCCATGTGATGTACGCCGACGAAGCGGTCCATATCGGGCCTGCTCCCGCGGTGGAGAGTTACCTTAAAATCCCCAAGATCATCGAGGCCGCCAATTCCGCCGGGGCCGACGCCGTGCACCCGGGTTACGGCTTTTTGGCGGAGAACGCCCACTTCGCCTCCATCTGTCAAACCTGGGGTCTCACCTTCATCGGTCCCAGCGCGACCGCCATCCACGAGATGGGTTTGAAGGCGGTGGCCCGGGCCCGGATGATCGCCGCGGGGGTTCCGGTCGTCCCGGGCAGCGAGGAGACCATCGGGAGCGAGAAACAGGCCCTCGAGCTGGCGGCGGATATCGGCTACCCGGTGATGATCAAAGCCTCAGCGGGGGGCGGCGGGATCGGGATCCGGATCGCCCTCAAGGAAGACGAACTGATCACCGGCTTCCAGCGCGCCCGCAGGGAGGCGGAGGCCGCTTTCGGCAGCGGGGAACTGTACCTGGAAAAATACCTGGAGCAGCCTCGTCATATCGAGGTCCAGGTATTGGGCGATGCCAAAGGCTCGATCATCCATCTCGGAGAACGCGACTGCTCGCTGCAGCGCCGGCGCCAGAAGCTTCTTGAGGAATCTCCCTCGCCGGTGGTGACCCCCGAACTGAGGGAAAGGATCACCAGGGCGGCGGTGATGGCGGCCGCGGCGGTGGACTACACCAACGCAGGCACCGTGGAATTCTTGCTCGACCAGGACGGCAGCTTCTACTTCCTGGAGATGAACACGCGGATCCAGGTGGAACATCCGGTGACGGAGGTGGTCACCGGGGTCGACCTGGTGCAGGAGCAGATCAGGATCGCGGCCGGGGACGATCTTCGCTACCGCCAGGAGGACATCGTCTTCCGCGGGCATGCCATCGAGTGCCGGATCAATGCCGAGGATCCGGCACGGGGTTTCCTGCCTTCCCCCGGCCTGATCACCGAATACCGGGTGCCGGGCGGCCCGGGTGTGCGGGTGGACGACGGGGTATATGCGGGCTTTGAGGTCCCCACCCATTACGATTCGCTCATCGGGAAGCTCATCGTGACCGGCCCCCGGCGGCAGGAGGCCGTCAGCCGCATGCGCCGGGCGCTCCGGGACTACCACGTGGGGGGGATCCGGACGACCATCCCCATCCATCTTCAGCTCCTGGATAACCCCGCGTTCCTGGATAACCGGGTGGATACCAATTTCCTGGAACGCTTCGCCGCCGAAACCGCCCGGGCCGGGGTGATGTAAGAACCTGATCGACCGGCCGGCCGGCCGCCCTGTCCTCTGCGCGGCCCCAACGTCAACCCCCTCGGCGCTGACGGATCACCCGATGGGTATCAAACCGGCGGCTGCCGGCGAGTAGTTGGTAAAGGCGAATATTACACCGAAAAAGCGAATACTAAGAGGTAAAGAGAGCCAAACGTGGTATTGATTTGTACCACGTTTCGTTTTTTCGGGAGGTAATCCGATGGATCAGTCAGTGCGGAACCAGGTGCTCAACGATCGCCGCCATGAGCTGGACGACTCCGGGAGGATGCAGGCCCTGGACCCCCGGGGCATGCT
>JACPQU010000122.1 GCA_016190305.1 Bacillota bacterium | reverse complement strand
GGCGGCGCCCACCAGCGCCACCAGCCCTCCCACCACATGCACGACGCCCGAACCGGCGAAATCTTTTGCTCCGCCCCCGAAGGGGAGAGAGGCCAGCCAGCCTCCGCCCCAGATCCAGTGCCCGAAGACCGGGTAAATCAGGGCGCTGACCAGGAAGCTGTAGGCCAGGTAGACCGTAAGTTTCATCCGCTCTGCCACCGCTCCCGCCACGATGGTCGCGGCGGTGGCGGCGAAGACCATCTGGAAGAACCAGAGCATCAGGGCGCGGACATCGTAGGACATTCCCGTCAGGAAGAAGCCTGAGTATCCTATCCAGGTGTTTCCCAGGTGCAGGCCGGGAGCCAGTTTTGAACCGCCGAACATCAGGGCGAAGCCGAAAGCCCAGTAGGCCAGACCGCCCAGGCTGAAGTCCATGAAGCTCTTGGTCAGGTAGTTCACGGTGTTCTTGCTCCGGATGAGTCCTGCCCCCAGGAAAGCGAAGCCGGCCTGCATGAAGAACACCAGGAAGGCTGCCATCAAGGTCCAGCCGAAATCAGCCGGGGCGTTGGCGAAAATCTGCACCGTTTCGGCCCCCGTGGGATCCGGGTTTTCGCCGCCGGACGCCAAGGCCGTGGCGGCGGGTAACAGGCCCAGGAAGCCGGCCCAGATCACCCTTGCGGCCTGTCTGAAGGCTTTCACCGGTTTGCACCGGGTTCTCCATTCCGCTGTCGGTTTCAAGGTTGTTGATCCTCCAATTTTCTGAGATGATTGCCGCTCGCTCTGTGGTGCGATCAACCTGACATCACTTCTAAATAAACACAGGAGGCCACCCCTTCCATGGGGTGGCCTCCTTGCCACGCAGGGTTCGACGGCGAACCCTTTCCCGATGTGATTGGTCGAAATGATTCAAGTCAAATGCTTGATCCCAAGTGTAACCGACCTGGACACGGAATCCTGCTTAGGACTGGAAATCCCCCCGGCCCCTTCCCGGCGTGGAGGCCTTCGATACTTCAATGGTTTGCATCTCCGGATTTCGGTCGGCGGCGGGCCTGCACAGCGTTTCTTGAGGGCCAATCCGTCCCTCGACGGGGTCGCCGCGCTCTTCGATTTGACTGTAAAAGAGAATGCTTTGGGCGATCTCCCCAAGGGATCGCCTGGCGTCCATGGCCGCCCGTCGCATCCGGTGATAGGCCTCTCCCTCCCGGATCCCCCAGCGTTCCATGAGAAAGCCCTTAGCTCTCTCGATATCCGCACGTGTTTCCAGGGCCCGGTGGGCTTGAGCCAGTTCTTCTTCCAGGGCGAATCTCCCGACTGCCAGGTGGTAGCTCAGCTTCAGGACCGCTTCCCAGTCAACCCGGTTCCAGGTTGGGTTGAGAATGGCGTGGACTCCTTGCCCCACAGCTTCCTGAATAAAGGCCGGAGCGGGTTCGACAGACGCCCAGATCACGGCTGCCCGCGGCGGAGCTTGGCCGGGATCCAGGGAGAGAAACGGTTGATTCCATGGTTCCCCGGCCTCGATGATCACAACCTCCGCGCGCAGCTTCTCCAGGATCCCCGCGGCGGCGGGAGCCTTCACCTCGCCGATCAGGATTTGACCGCAATTGATGATCTTTTTGGCCAGGGCTTTCCGTCCGGGGGAGCTGGTCCAGATCAGCAGAACTTTCAGGCGATCCACGGGTTCCTGTACCTCCCGGAGCGTTCAGATCTGCAGGAGCCGCCCTTTCCGCCCCCCGGTGGGGGGGCGGAAAAGGGCGGGGTAGCCGACCTGCCGAAGGGCCTTGGCCGAGATCCCACACCCAGGAGGGCGGGCAGGACGACTTAACCAGCGGTTATTGAAACTACAACCTACGCGTCGAAATAGAGGTAAAATTCGTACGGATGCGGCCGCAGGCGTACCGGATCCATTTCCCGCTGACGTTTGTAGTTGATCCACATCTCGATTAGATCCGGGGTGAAGACGTTCCCTTCCAGGAGGAATTCGTGATCATCTTCCAGGGCCTTGAGGGATTCCTCCAGGCTCGAGGGAACCGTTCGGATCTTCGCCGCTCGTTCCGGCGGAAGCTCATAGATGTTTTCGTCGATGGGTGACCCGGGATCCATTTTCTTCCGGATCCCATCCAGCCCCGCCATCAGCATCGCGGCAAAGGACAGGTAGGGATTGCACGTCGGATCCGGCGGCCGGAACTCGATCCGCTTGGCTCCCACGCTCTCGCTGTAAGCCGGGATCCGGATGGCCGCGCTCCGGTTCCTGCTGGAATAGACCAGGTTTACCGGCGCCTCGTATCCAGGGACCAGCCGCTTGTAGGAGTTGGTCGTCGGGGCGCAAAAGGCCATGAGCGCCCGAGCGTGGTGGAGCAGGCCGCCGATGTACCAGTGGGCGAGCCGGCTCAGGCGGGCGTAACCCTCCGCGTCGTAGAAGAGGTTCCGTCCGGCCTTCCAGAGGGACTGGTGGGTGTGCATCCCGCTGCCGTTATCCCCGAACAGGGGCTTGGGCATGAAGGTGGCCACCTTCCCGTGCCGGTTGGCGACATTCTTGACCATGTACTTGTAGGCCAGCACCCGATCCCCCATCGTGGTGAGGGTTCCGAAGCGAAGATCGATCTCGCACTGTCCGGCCGTCGCCACCTCGTGGTGATGGACTTCTACCGGAATCCCGGCCCTCTTCATGGTCAGCACCATCTCGGTCCGGATGTCCTGGAGCGAGTCGTGGGGCGGGACGGGGAAGTAGCCTTCTTTGGGTCTGGGCTTGTATCCGAGGTTGGGGCCCTCGCTGCGGCCGGAGTTCCAGCTTCCTTCCACCGAATCGATGTAGTAGTACCCGGAGTTTACGTTCTGATCAAACCGGATATCGTCGAAGATGAAGAACTCGGCTTCAGGCCCCACGTAAATCGTATCCGCGATCCCGGTGCCGGCCAGGTGCTCCTCGGCCTTCCTGGCCACGTATCTTGGGTCCCGGGAGTAGGGTCCCTTGGTCACCGGGTCGTAAATGTCGCACACCAGGCTGAGCGTCGGCTCCTTCAAAAAGGGATCGATGAAGTAGCCTTCGGGGTCCGGGATCAGAAGCATATCGCTTTCGTGGATCTCCTGAAACCCCCTGATGCTGGATCCGTCGAATCCGATCCCCTGCCCGAAGATGCCGCCATCCTCGTCTTCACCCAGGATCTCACTCGACAGCACCGAAAAATGCTGCCACTGGCCGGGCAGATCGGTGAACTTGAGATCGATCACCTCAATCTTGTGCTTGCGGATAAAGTCCAGGACCTCTTTGACCTTGCTCGCCCGTTTCAGGTCGAGCTCCAACACTGCCATCGCAAGCAGCCTCCTCCCCAAGATCCGATCATGTCAGATAAACTTACATTTGCTTTCTCCAGCCCTATTATATTCGGGCAACCTTGAGTGATGGAAGAGTAATGTCAGAAATACTGACATTAAATTTAAACTTGGACTTCCCCGGACAAGCACTCCGTTCATCCCGGGGACATTTAATGGAAACGGTCGGGAAGAATGGCGGGCCCGGAGCGATGGGAATCGGATTCCAGCCACCTCACGATCAGGAAGGATGAGATTCAATGTGCGGGATCACCGGTTGGGTGGACTGGGACTTGGACCTCTGCCACGAGGGACCCACCCTGGAGGCCATGGTCGGCACCCTTGCCAAACGCGGGCCCGATGCTGCGGGGATCCGATTGTCCACTCGCGCCGCGCTGGGTCACCGCCGCTTGGTGGTGGTCGATCCCCAGGGTGGGAGCCAGCCGATGACGTACCGGCAGGGTGAGCGGACTTATACCATCACATATAACGGAGAACTGTACAACACTCCGGAGCTTCGGCGGGAACTGGAATCCAGGGGCCGGGTTTTCACCACCCGTTCGGATACCGAGGTGCTGCTCGTAGCTTTCGTGGAGTGGGGGCCCGTCTGCGTGGAGCGTCTGAACGGGATCTTCGCCTTCGGGGTCTGGGACGAAGGAGAGCAAAGCCTTTTTCTGGCCCGCGACCGCATGGGCGTCAAACCCCTCTTTTATGCCCGACGCGGAAACGCCTTCCTTTTCGGTTCGGAGTTGAAGGCTCTCCTGGCCAATCCCTTGGTGCAACCCGAGCTGGACGAAGACGGGCTGGCTGAAGCTCTGGTGATGAATCCGGCTCGAACGCCCGGCCATGGCGTGTTCCGGGGCGTATCGGAGCTCAAGCCCGGACATCACCTCATTTTTAATCGTAAGGGAATCCACATCCGCCGGTACTGGGCCCTGGAGAGCCGGCCCCACCAGGACGATCTGGACGCGACGGCTGAGACCGTCCGCTTCATCCTTCAAGACTCGGTGGAACGCCAACTGGTTTCCGACGTTCCCGTATCGGTGCTTCTTTCGGGGGGGATCGACTCCAGCGCCATCACCGCCCTCGCCGCCAGGGTCCTGCAACGTTTGGGACAGGGGCCCGTTTCAACCTTCTCGGTGGATTATATCAATAACGATCAGCACTTTCGCCCGGATCATTTTCAGCCCAATGCCGATGGGCCGTGGGTGCGCTTGGTTTCCGAGTATCTCCGCACCGCCCACCGGTATGTCGTGATCGACACCCCGGAGCTAGTGGAGGCCTTGGCGCCGGCGGTCCGTGCCCGGGATCACTCCGGGATGGCCGATGTGGATGCCTCTCTCTACCTGTTCTTCCGGGAGATCAAGAAAGAGGCCACGGTCGTCCTGTCGGGGGAATGTGCCGATGAGCTGTTCGGCGGGTATCCCTGGTTTTTCGGTAACGGAGCTCCTATCCGGGTCTTTCCGTGGTTTCGGATGATTGAGCAACGGACCAGCCTTCTCAAGAAAGAGTTTGATCAGCGTCTCCGTCCCCAGGAGTACTTGAAGGAAAGGTACCGGGAGGCATTAGACGAGGTGCCCCGCCTCCCGGGAGATGACCCGGTGGAAAGCCATAGCCGGGAGATCTTCTACATGACGATCACGCGGTTCATGCCTACCCTGCTGGATCGCAAGGATCGCATGAGCATGGCCGCCGGAGTCGAGGCGAGGGTGCCTTTCTGTGATCACCGGTTGGTTGAGTACGTTTGGAACATCCCCTGGTCGATGAAGACCTGCGACGGCCGGGAAAAGGGAATCCTGCGGCGAGCCCTGTCCGGTGCCCTCCCAGATGGGGTGCTCGAGAGGCGGAAAAGCCCGTACCCTAAAACCCACAACCCGGCTTATCTGTCGGCGGTGCGGGATCGCATCATCCAGATCCTGGACGATCGGTCCTCGCCCCTCCTTTCCCTGGTGGATGAAGCCGCCGTCCGCAGGTTTGCCCTGGCCGATGCTGCTGCCATGAACCTGCCCTGGTTCGGACAGCTCATGACAGGGCCCCAGCTTCTGGCTCATATGGTCCAGCTCGATACCTGGCTCCGCGAGTACCGGGTGATCATCCCGTGAGAGTACCAGGAG
>JACPQU010000118.1 GCA_016190305.1 Bacillota bacterium | reverse complement strand
AGGGGCCGGACGGGTGCCTGGAACGCCCGCTTCGTGCCCAAACCAGGCAGGGGCCCAGGGTGACCCTGATCCGTTCCGACTACGTGCTTGAAGGCAGGGGCTTCAGGTTCCAGGTGCGGGTGCTGGGGAAGAGCGCCGTCACCGAGAACGTGCTGACGGTGCTCTTCGATTCAGGACGCTACTGGGGGTTTGGACAGTTTAGAACCGGCGGCTTCGGGCGTTTCAGTTACGTCATTGAAAAAATCCCTTGAGAGCCCCGCCCGGAGCGGTACTCACCGGGCCGTCGCCGCGGTCTCAAGTCCAACGAAGCTATGGCAGGGCTCGGCAGGGCACACCCCTGCAAGGCGAAGGGTCGAGCACGGAGGATGTGGTGAAAGCGGGATGGTGATCGGATGAATTCCGCGCTTCGAGGCGACAGCCGTATAGACGGATGCCGGGAAACGGGCCGGATGAGTCCCCAGGACTTTGTGAACAAGGTCCTGGCCATGGCCAGGGAAGCCGAAACTCGTTTCGGGGTTCCCGCCGCCGTGGCGGTGGGCCAGGCCGTCCTGGAAACGGGTTACGGAAGCCATGTCCGGGGGAACAACCTTTTCAATATCAAGTGGACCGGGTCCGGGAAACACACCGAGCTCTACGTTCAGGAGTGGATTGGTGGAAAGCCCCGTTGGGTTCGAGCCCGTTTCCGGGCCTATGATTCCTGGCAGGAATCGCTGGAGGACTGGTGCCGTCTGATGCAGGCTCCCCGCTACGACCAGTGCCTGGCCCACACCGGAGATCCGATCAACTATATCGACTGTATCTGGCGGTCGGGTTACGCCACCGATCCCCGTTACCCGCAGAAGGTCGTTCAGATCATGCGCCGTCACGGGTTGATTGATTAGGAGCAGGTACCGCGAAGACCCCTCTCGAAATTTGAAAAACCGGTGCGCGAAGAGGTAAAAATGCCGGGCAGAGATCGAAGAGGGGGCTTCGAATGTCCCGTTATACCTACGGCGTTATGCTCATGGTCGTAAGCGCCGCAGCTTTTTCCGCGACCATGATTCTTTCCAAGCTCAGCTTCGTCGCCGGTTCCAACAGCCTCGCCGTCAACGCCGTCCGGTACCCGGTGGCCGCCCTCGTCCTGGTTCCATATGCCCTCCTGCGGCCGGGAAGGATGACCCTGGCGCCGGGGGCGAGGATTTACACCGGATCTTTCAGTATCCTGATCCTGCTCTTTTCCTTTTCTTACCTGGGCTCCGCCCAGTACGTCGACGTCGGTCTGACCACCCTCATCGCCTATAGCAGCCCGGCCTGGGCTACCCTCCTGGCGCACCTGTTCAAGCTGGAGCTGTTCACCCGCAACCGGCTGACCGGTTTAACCTTTACTCTGGCCGGAGTTTGGGCCATCCTGGGGGGAGCCAAGGCCCAGGGGCTGGGAATGACGGAGGTGCTCGGAATCAGCCTCGCCTTCGTCGCTGCGCTGAGCCTTGCCTCTTCGAACCTCCTGGGTCATCTGGCCACTCAGAACGTCGCCTCCCATACCGTCTCCGCCTACGTGGCCCTGAGCGGGGCTGTGGTCTTTCCTATCGCCGCCGCGTCCACGGGGATGCTGGGCTTTCCGACTTCGGCCGCCGCCCTTTACGCCCTGGGGGCCGCCGCTTTTCTGGCCGCTTCTTTCCTGCTCTGGATCAAGGGGCTGCAGTACTGTCCCCCGGCGACTGCCGCCCTCCTCGGCACCCTGGAGTTGCCTTACAACGTGGTCTTTTCGGTGCTGCTCATCGGGGAGGTCATGACTTGGCCCAAGGGGATTGGCGCGCTGCTGATTCTCCTGGGAACCCTGACCTGTACCAGCCGGCCCGCACGATCATCAGCATCCGCCGGACGGTCCGCGCCATCCGGTTCCTGACTTCAGCAGGCCTGAAGTGAGTCCAATCCTGAGCAACGGTCGCCGAACAAGACCGTCCGAAAGAAGGTTCGCACCATTTTCCGACGCCGCTTCAGGACACCTCAGGCCATCCTGATCACTTCGACCCTTTGCTTAATGCTCATTTCGGGAGGACGGATTTCATACACCGTCTTCGTATTGCCTCTCATGGAATACTTCGACTGGTCGAGGGCCCAGGTTTCCCTACCCTTCTCCATCTCGATGCTGATGTGGGGTCTCGGGCAACCGGTGGCCGGGATTCTGATGGATCGCTACGGCGCACGGGCCCTCATCCTCGTGGGGATCGTTCAAACCGGGCTGGGTTTTCTGATCTCGGCCGCCGCCAGCGAACTCTGGCACCTCAACTTCGGTTACGGGGTGCTGGTCGGCTTGGCCGCCACCAGCGCCGGTCAGATCGGTTATGCCCTGATCGTGGCCAAGTGGTTTGATGGTCCCAGGAGAGGGTTCGCAATGGGGATCTGCATGGCGGCGACGCCCCTGAGCACCCTGATCACCGCGCCTCTGTTCTACTGGGTGATCATCTCTTCCGGGTGGAGAGTCGCTTTCCAGGGGCTAGCGATCGCCATCTTGGTGGTGGCCTTTCCCCTGGCCTGGCTCGTGCTCCACGATCCCCATAGTTCCCGGGCCGCTGCCCCGGCGCCGAAATCGCTTGCTTGGGCTGCGGGAACTGCAGGTACTTTGGGGGTTGAGGAGTCAGCGGGGACCACTGCGGCTGCGGTGGATGCGACTTCAGCGGCGGGCGGCTCCCTGGGGGCTGAAACTCTAGCGCTGATCCGGAACCGATCCCTTCAATTGCTGGCCCTGGCCTATGTGAGTTGCGGGATTTCCGGCTTTTTCTTCGCCGCTCACTTGGCTCCCATGGCCGGTGATTTCGGTCTCAGCCCCGCCGTGGGCGCCGCGGCCGTCAGCATCTTCAGCGCCGCTTCGGTGGCGGGCTCCTTCCTGGGAGGGGCGGCTTCCGACCGGTACGGTCGTTCCCGGGTGCTCTCCATGACCTTCCTGATCCGGGCCATAGGGTTCCTGGGCCTGGCTTTCGCCGTTTTCAACACTCCGACTTATTACCTGGCTGCTATCCTGGCCGGGGGGCCCATCTTCGCCACCGTCACCATCATCAACACCATGGTCTACGAGATCGCGGGTCCCCGCCGGACCGGCCTGGCCATCGGTCTGATCCTGCTGATCCATCAACTGGGGGCCACCGTGGGTCCCTATGCGGGGGGACTTCTTTACGATATCACCGGAAGCTACCTGCCGATGCTCCTGGCGGCCGCCGCTTTCCTCCTGGGGTCCAGCCTGCTCGTCCGGCGGATAGGGGATACGGCAGTTGTAGGAACCCGCAAGGAATCCTGTCGAACTCCGCAACCTTCCGCGCAGCCCTGAAACGACAAAATAGGTCCGCCCTGGTGGGTTATAATGCCGCCCACTAGGGGGTGCTGGAAAGTGCTGGAATCTGATCGCCTGGTCGTTTCCCGTTTGGCCCTTTCCGGGCGGGCTCAGAGCCGCCTTTTTTGGGGTCGCGCCCCCCGGAGGGGTGGTACCCGCGGCATCGTGGGAAGGATGACTTCGAGGCTTACGGGGATTGTCTCCTGGCGGATCCTGGCTTCTCTTGCCCTGGGGGGGCTGCTTGGAGCCGGAACCGTATTCGGAACACCCGGTCTATTGGGCCTGGCCTGCTGGGGACCGGTCTGGAGCCGGGATCGAAAGCACGGGGTTTTCATGGGAGTTGGGTTGACGGCCGTCTTCCTGGCTGATCAGGGGTTGCTGCCTGCCCTCTGGGTCATCGTCGCCCTGGGTTTCTGGGCGGGGATCAGCATGGTGGTCCCAGCCGCTTCATCCGGTTTGTGGGCGGGAAGCGTCGCCTCTCTGATGACCCTGATCGCGGGAGGAGCTCGGGTCCTTCCGGACCATTCCGTCGCAGGATTGGTGACGTGGATCGCGGGGGCCGCCGGGGTGGGGATCGCCCAGCCTTTCCTTCGGGAAGCGGCCGGCAGCCTTTCCTTCGCCCCGGAGCGACCCTTCGAGGGGAGACGGGGACCGGTCCTCCTTTTGATCCTGGGCGGAGCCCTGGGCGGTATGGCGGGGATGGGCCCGGAGGGCGCCCTGGCCTCCGGGGTCCTGGCCGGGTTTGTGGTGCTGATCTTGGGAACACGGGGGGAGATGAAAGAGACAGCCGCGGGGGCGATCGCCTTGGGGGCGGCGGCCGCGCTGACCGGCCCCATGTCCCTCGCCTGGGTCGGCTTGCTCGCCGGAGCCTCCTTGCTGTCCGGTCCGTTTCAGCGCTGGGGGAGGACCGGCCAGTCCCTGGTCTTCGCCCTGGCGGCGTGGCTGCTGGAGTTCTGGGCGTGGCCCGGCGGCCGGGATTTATCGTTTGCGTGGGAGATGAGCGGGGGAGCGCTCCTTTTCTGGATCGCCGGCCCGTGGGCCCTCTCCCGGATGCCGTCCGTGCTCCGGCACGACACGGCGGCCGGGGAAGGACTTCCCCGAGGGACCGGAAATAGACGGCGCAGAGCGGGAATGGACCGTTTGCTGGACCAGTACCTGTCGCTGGTACGGGACCTGGCGGGGGTCTTCCGGGAGTCGGTTCGGCCTGGAAAGGAAGGCTGGAAAGGCTCGAGCCTCTGGTGGCAGGTTCTATCCGCCAAGGTTTGCCGGGAGTGCCCGGAGAGGAACGGGTGTGAAGTCGATCCAGGTGCCCGGCCGGCGGTTTTCGATCTGGAGCCGGGTGAGGAACAATCCAGTCGGGAAGAGAGGAGAAACGGGAAACAGGCTGAAAAAATCACGGGATCGGGGACGGGGACGGGTTTGGGAACGAGTTCGGGGACGGCGACGTCGGTGGCCGAGGGGCGCGACGGGTGCACCCGCCTGCGAAACCTGGCGCTGGAGGTCAACCGGTCTCCCTCCGGTATAGCCGGGAACGGAGGCCGGACCCCGCCCGGCGCCCGTGACGCGGCCGCAGTTGAGCTGGTGATCCGGCAACTGGAGGGATTCGCAGGGATCCTGGAGGGAATGCGGGGGGATCCTGAAGGCGGCCGGGCCGGGGAAGGCGGTCGGGATGAGGAACACCCGGGGATCGAGGGGACGGCTATTTCATCCATGCGCCGCGTGGGCCTTCCGGTCATAGAGACGGTCGCCGTAAGGACGGGTGCGGGGGGGGCGGTCCTCCAGGTGAAACGGCCCCCTTGCTTCAGCGGGCGGGAATGCCAGGATACGGTGGCCGGGTACCTGTCGGGGGTTCTGGGGAGCCCGCTGGCGGCCAGACCGATCGAATGCCGACCCCGATCAAGGGCGAGGTACTGTCTTTTTGAGCTTTCCCCGGATCCCGCCCTGACGGTGATCACCGGGGTCGCCCAGGTTTCGGGCCGCCGGGAGGGGGTCAGCGGGGACAGCTTTCTGATGCGCCGGTTGGCCGGAGGCAGGTACCTGATGGCCCTGGGCGACGGAATGGGAATGGGGGTCATGGCCGCGGTGGAAAGCTCCTTCGCCTT
>JACPQU010000125.1 GCA_016190305.1 Bacillota bacterium | reverse complement strand
CTCCCGCGTCTTCCCCGGGGATGGCGGGGGCGGGGTGGGAGGGCGGCAAGATCGGGATCGGGCGGAGCAATGTCCTTTGGCCCTGCCGGCAACGGTGAGAGACCGGGAGAGGAGGATGACGCCCGCAAAGATGACGATGGCGCAAAGGGCCGTGGACTGCGTGCTGCTTGATATGGACGGGACGATCCTGGACAGCCGGGATCTGATCGTCGCATGCCTGGTCCACACCGTCAAATCACACCTGGGGCTGGAGCCGGAGGCCGGGGAACTGGCCCAGCTCTTCGGCCGTCCCCTGTTGGAGCAGGTCGGCCACTTCTGTTCCGATCCCCAGGAAGTCTGCGAGATGGCCGAGACCTACCGCCGCTTCTGGCTTGCCCGCTTCGGCTCGCTCGCACGCCTTTTCCCGGGAGCCCGCCGCGCTCTGGAAACCCTGCGGCTTCTTGATCTGCCCCTCGCTCTGGTCACCTCCAAGAACCGGGCCCTCGGCAAGCAGGACATCGATCATTTCGACCTTTCCAGCTACTTTCAGGTCGAGGTGTACCTGGAAGACGGGGGCGAGCCCAAGCCCGACCCGGCCCCCTTCCGCATCGCCCTGCAACGCCTGGGGCACGGTCCGGAAGGAGCCCTGATGGTCGGAGACAGCCCGGCCGACATCCTCGGGGGCAAGGCGGCCGGGGTCCGCACCGCGGCCGTAAGCTGGGGCTACCTGCCCCTTGAGACCCTGCGGGCCTGCGGCCCCGATTACCTGCTGGCCGGATGGGAAGACCTGATCAGGATCTGCGGCGGGAACGGGGCGTCAAGAGAGGGCGGGTGAACGAATGGGTTAGGGGATGGGTGAGCGGCGCCTCGTCCCCGCTAAGTTTTCGGCCTCCTCCTTTTCTTTCTCCCCAAGCTCGCCGCTGTAAAATTCGCAACCCAGCACCTCGGTCATCCCGCGGATCACCGAAGCGGCAACCTCCTCCGGATCGATTTCCCTGGCCAGCAGTTCGCGCAACCCGGTGGTACGGGCGGCAAACCGCCTTCGCGCCGCCGTCTCTCCCCCGGCGCGGGGATACCTGAACACCGCGGCGTGCAGCGCCGGGTCAACCGAGATCAGGATCGAGCCGTGTTGGAGGACGGCGCCCCAGCGCCTTACCTGGGCGCTGCCGACCAGCTTCCGGCTCCCTGCGAGGATCTCGTACCGGGCAGCCGACTGGAAGCAAGCCGCGGAACGGTGATCCCGGCCGGCGGCCGTCCGGGAAGCATCACCCGGGGGAACAAGGGCTGCATCCACCCCCAGGAGGCGGATTCCCGCGGCCAGGCCCAGGCTGATCGCCTCGTAGGTCCGCTCCACTGAACCGGTGACCATCGGATGATCGGCAGGGCACGATATGGCGTAGGTCAACTCGCGGTGGTGGAGCACCGCCCGGCCGCCGGTGGGACGCCGGACCACATCAAACCCCAGTGCACGGCAGCGCTCCAGATCAATCTCCGCGCCCGCGTCCTGGAAGTATCCCACCGAAACCGCCGGGGGGTCCCAGGTGTAAAGGCGCAGGGTGGGAGGGGCCTCTCGTCTCCCCACAGCCCTGGCCACCACCTCGTCCACCGCCATGTGCCAGACCCCGTCCCGCTCCAGGTCGCGGATCAGGCGCCAGGGACCGGCCGGGCATCGGTCGCCGGCCAATGGCCGGGTCCCGTCACACTGCGGGCCGCGGGTCATTGGCCGGGACTCGTCGTGCTCCGGGAACTCCGGCCCGTGGAACGTCTCCCTTTCGGGCCCCCCGCCGGTCATGGGCGGCCCCGGGGAAGATGCCCCGGTCTCCCGTCTCCAATCACCGGGGCCAGGGACGCCTCCGTTTCCTCGCCGGTCAGGGGACGTGGGAAATTATAGAGTAAAGAGCCAGGCTTTTCGTTGTAGAAGGGCCGGTTGCAACCCGGACAGCCGGTGGTTCGGAAAGCCTCGCCGTCGCTGAGCAGTTCCCGGAGGTCTTTCCGGACCGGCCCGAAACCTGAGAGGGATCCCTCCCGGTAGGAGAGATCCTCATCCCTGATCAATCCGTTTCGGATCAGGTGATGGGCGGCCTGGATCCTCCGGTAGGACTCCAGTGACGGCGGGCGGCCTCCCGCCAGGGGAGTCCCTCGGAGTGGGGTGAAAGCAAAGAGCGCGGTGACCACCCCGAGGTCCGCCAGGCGCTGCAGCGCCTGACAAAGCTCCTTTTCGGTTTCGCCCAGCCCGGCGATGAGGTGGGCGCAGATCCGGCCGGGAAAGCGCAAGGCCGCCCCTGTAAGCAGGGAGAGGGCGCCCTCCAGGGAGCCGCCCCGAAGGTTCGGGTAAAGGCGATGGCTGGCGACGTCCAGGGAAAGACCCACGATCTCCACGCCCAGGGAGAGAATCTCCTCCACCTCATCCATACCGGAAGCGCTGATGGAGGCGCAGAGGGGCCGGGAGACCGAATTGCGGAAGCGTTCAATGAGCAGGCGGAGCCTGGAGCGGGATTCCAGCGAGTCGGTGGACTGGAAACAGATGCGGCGGATGTGATCGGGGGGTTGAGGGGCGAGAGCCCCCGTCACCTCCTCAACGGTGAATACAGGCCAGGTGACCCGCGAGAGCCGATCGGGGGGAGCGATGCTTCCGGCGGCCTGGGTGCAATAGGCGCAGTTCCGGCGGCACTTCCCGCCCACCAGGACGTAGGCCGTGGTAGGCGGCGTGTCGGTCTTGATCGCTTGCAGGCCCAGGGCCGCCGCGGTGCCGGCGGAGATCCTGATCAGATCGGGAGGTTCCATTCCGCCTCCGTATCAGCCGTGATCCGTCAAACATCTGTTTCAGGGTAACATTCTTCCCCCGGAGTCTTGTTTCTTACCGCCTTTCCCCAAGGCCTGTTTTTTGCCTGGGAATCTTCTCCCGGCTGCTCAGTCCCCTCCGGTGTCGACCCCGATAGCACGGAGAAAGCGATGCTTGTTCTCCCAGGTGGAAATAGTGATCTTGGGGCCCTGCACCGGCTCGGCCGCCACCCGGGCGATGACGGCAGCCGTTCCCCTGCACGCCAGGGCGGCCTCCACGGCCGCCTGGAAACGGGCGGGATCTCCCACCGCCGCCACCTCCCCGATCCCCGCGCCGCGGCAGATCGCCGCCAGATCGGCGCGGCCGGCGGTGGCGCTGGGCTGAAGACCGGTGGAGGCGTAAGCCTGGTTGTCGAAGATGATCAGGGCCAGGTTGGGTGGTGCGCAGTTGGCGATGGTGCAAAGGGATCCCAGGTTCATGAGGACGGATCCGTCGCCGTCAAGGACGATCACCCGCTCCCCGGGCCGGGCCAGCGCCAAGCCCAGACCCACCGAAGAGGCCAGGCCCATGCTGTGGCGGAGGTAAAAGTTCCTGGGACGGTCCGCGATCCAGGCCCACTCCCTGGCCACGCCGGCAAGGCTGGTGACCACCAGTTCGTCGGCCAGTTTACCGGCCAGGATCCGTAGGGCTTCGATTCTCCGCATCTCCATCACCCCTGGAAAACACGGGTTGCTGCCCCTGCAGTGACCCGGGCTCTCACCCGGGTGGTCACCCTTCGATCAGGCGTTGCGGAACAGGGCGTTGGATAGAAGCAGCGCCGCCGCCGTATCACCGGATCCGGCGACGACGGCGGCGTCAACGACTGCATCAGAAGCGTCTTCTACTTTGCGGAGCACGAAATACGGCAGCCCCAGCGCCTTCAGGACCGGTTCGGTGGCCTTTCCGACCGGCCGGTGGGACCGTTCCCTTTCTCCCATGTCCCCCCGGTAGGACACCAGGAGCAGGAGCGGGATGCCGAACAACCCGTCCAGGCAGGCGAGTGCGTTCACGGAGGCCAGAAGGCCTGCATTCTGGATCAGGACCGCCGCGCGCCTTCCTCCCAGGACGGCGCCCGCGGCGATCCCGACGGCTTCATCCTCCCTGGCCGCCCGGACCAGCTCCATAGAGCCGTCCGCCGCCACGGCCCGGATCAGAGAGACGATCTTCATGTCCGGAACGGTGACGATCAGGTCGATCCCCGCTCGTTTCAGGCCGTCCAGGATCGCATCAGCCCAGGGGAGCGGTCTTCCGGCCGGTCCGGGAGCCGGAGCCGGAGCAGGACCCGGAGCAGAACCGGGAACCGGAGCGGACGGAGATCCTCCGCTCAAGGCGCCAGGGTTCCGGCTAGGCCCAGTTCCTTGATCCGGGCCGCGATGACCTCGGGATCGAGCTGGTACATCCCCTTTTCCCGCATCCTGGTTTGCACTTCCCCGCCGCCGAAACTGTATCGCTTGCCGTAGCCCCCGGGACCCCGCAGCAGTTCGCCGGCATAAGCCAAGCCGTCCCCCAGGACGGTGGTTCGCGGAAGCATCAAGGCCTCGTCGCCCCGTGCCGTCCGGGCGGCGTTGTTGCCCGCAAGCTCTCCGGTCAGGACTGCCTCGGTGTTGCCGACCAGCAGACCGACCTTCTCGCCGGCACAGTAGAGGTTCTCAAAACCGGGGGCCTTGAAATCCGGTCCGGTCTCGACTACGGAAAGGAAACGCACCGAGTTGCCGACACCCCCCGCCAGGGGATCAAAGAACCGGGCGTTCTCCAAGCCCTCGATTTGGCGTACCTGCTCGATCGGGATGAAGGGCCGGAGCATCACCAGCACCTGCCCGTTGTCCACGATGACCAGGGTCTGCTTGAACTCATCGGAAGCGTAGTGCTTGGTGGCGGCCCAGTCGGTTTCCTGGTTCTTGAGGGAAGCCGGGATGGGCACGAGCATGCAGCCCTTGGATTCCAGTTCCCCGGCCAGGTCCGGCGAGAGGCTCTCCTTCAGCAGGTGGCTCCCGGCGCTGATGGCCCCATAGTTTTCACCGCTCCGTCCCACGCCTTCCTGGATCCCCAGAAGACCGGCCACGCTGACGCGGGCGCCGAAGGTGGGGCAGCGGAGCAGGCATGACACGCACCCCAGCCCCCACTTCCGGCACAGTTCCTCGGGGCCTCCCGAACCGGTGGCATCAACGAATACGTCGGCCTCCACCTTCTCGCCGTCCTCGAGGTAAACCGCCGTTACCCTTCCGTTCCTGCTCTCAGCTTTTACAACGCGGGTCCGGAGGCGGATCTGAACCCCCGCCCCATCCAGCCGGCTCCTGACCTTCCCCTGGATCCGGAGGATGTCATAAACATTCTGGTTCTCCATTTTAGGAATGGGTGGGTTGACGTGGCGCACGGCTTCGTCCATGGCGTGGAAAAGCTCTCCGCCGCCCATGGCCTGGGCCTCCATGATCGCCGTGGCCCGCCCGAAATTACGGTAGATTCCACCCAGCAATCCGCAACCCAGCAGATCGTCGGTGCGTTCGATCAGGATCGACTCCTGCCCCATCCTCGCCGCAGCCAGCGCCGCCGCGCAACCGGCCCAACCGCCGCCTACCACTACGATACGTCCCACGTGAAGCCCCCCCTGCAAGAATCATCCGCCCATCCCAGTCGCCGGAGATCCCGGACCGGTGTAAACACCAGGTTGATAAAAGGTGATCCACAAAATCGAGTCGGCAGATCAGCCGGGTTTCGTTTCGGATTAGCCTGGGAAATATCTCGTCGATCACGGGCGGGGAACGGACGTTATTCGATTGTCCGTTCCATGCACAACTAAGGTTTCTTTGGGGTGGGGATGCTTTCCTCCAGAAACGCGGAACGGGGGGATATTTTATCACCTTGCGTGATCACCTTGTGGCTGGACGGCTGATCTGCCGGTTCAAACGGGTATCCGGCACCGGTCGGGGTTATACTTATGGTAGCTTATTTTTACAGGTGGTAAATTCTGCAGCACGCGGGGGGAGCGACTCCGTTAGGCTCGATGTATGCCCGCTCCTTCCCAAAGCGGAGGGTGACCGTTGATCGAAAGATCTTTCCACCGGCTTCCAACCCATGTCGCGATCATTCCTGATGGAAACCGGCGTTGGGCTGAAGCCCATGGACTGCCGAAGGAAGCAGGCTATGGACACGGCTTGAGGCCGGGCCTGGATCTTTACAAGCTCTGCGCGAAGCTGGGGATCAGGGAATTGACCTTCTACGGCTTCACCCACGACAACACGAAGCGCCCGGCCAAGGAAAAAAAGGCATTTCAGGGAGCCTGCGTGGAGGCCGTCCAGTTGCTCGCCCAGTATGACGCATCCCTGCTGGTGGTGGGAAACCACCGCTCCCCGATGTTCCCGAAAGAGCTATTGCCCTTCACGACCAGAAAGACCCAGGGGCGGGACCTGATCCGGGTCAATTTTCTGGTGAACTACGATTGGCAGTGGGACCTGTTCCAGGCATGCACGGCCGAGGAAATGGTGGTGGGCGGCGGCAGCCGCCTCTTCAAGACCAGGATCGCCTCCAGCGACGTTTCCCGGGTTGACCTCATCGTGCGGTGGGGGGGGCGGAGGCGGCTGAGCGGGTTGCTTCCGGTCCAGTCGGTCTACGCTGATTTCTACGTCCTGGATGACCTGTGGCCGGACTACAGGCCTGAGCACTTCATCCAGGCTCTCGAGTGGTACGACCGGCAGGACATCACCCTGGGCGGGTGAGCGGTGAGCATGGATCACATCCGCAACAAGATCGGCTCCCGCTTACGCCTCTTGCGATTGGAAAGGGAGCTCACCCAGGAGCAACTGGCGGGGAAAGCCGGGCTTCACCCGACCTACATCGCCAAGATTGAAACCGGGCGCCGCCTGCCGAGCCTGGAGG
>JACPQU010000126.1 GCA_016190305.1 Bacillota bacterium | reverse complement strand
TTGACACTGCGATCGGGAACGAGCACTTTTCTCGAGAAAGAGAAACTTCTTTTGCGCCGGGTCCGGTTCGGGGAGCTGGCGGAGAGCCGGCACCTGCTCCGCGAGCTGTTCATGGAGATTCAACTGGATGAGGCCCTGTTTCCAGGGATTCTTCGCCCCCGGCTCCTGGAGCTCATCCTGGTCGTTTCCCGCGGGGCGGTCCGCGGCGGCGCCTCCGTCCTTCAGGTCCAGGAGATCAAATCCAGGGTCGTGGCCGAGATCAACTCCGCCGTCATCCCCGTGGAGATGCTGGCCGCTTCCGAGCGGGCCGTCGTCTCCCTTGCCGAGAGCGTCAAGCTGACGGGACGGGTGAATCCCGCCACTCACACCGTTCTGCAGGCGGCTTTTTACCTCCGCCGGAACTACCACCGGCCCTTGAGGCTCGAGGAGGTCGCCAGGGAGGTCCGGATCAGCCCCTTTTACCTGGCCCGGATCTTCAAGCTGGATATGGGATGCACCATCCGCGAGTACCTCACCCGGCTCCGCATCGAAAGGGCCAAGGATCTGCTCCAGGATCCCAGCCTCCACGTCAACGAGGTGGCCCGGAGGGTTGGTTTCTCGGATTCCGGTTACTTCACGAAGGTCTTCAAGCAGGCCGAAGGGATCACTCCCACCGAGTTCCAGCGCCGGTACGGTTAAACCCGCTTCCAGAATCACCTGAACCCGGAATCACAAGAGCCCGGCTAAGGCAGGACCCAGCAGCATGTAAAGACCCGCCAGCAGGAGCACCGCCCCGCCGGCTTTCTCCACCCAGCGGCCGCCGGCGGCCATGGCCCATTTTTGCACCAGCCCGGCCGACCAGGCCACCGCCGCCAGCACCAGCCCTCTGCCCAGGGCGAAGACGGCCATCAGGGCCGCTCCTTGAAGAGGGCTTTGCTTGAGGGCCGCAAAAGCCATGACCATGGCGAAGATCGGCACGCTGCAAGGGGTGATCACCAGACCGAAAGGTATTCCCAGGAGAAAAGCATCCATCATCCCCCTGGGTTTCCGGCTGTCTCGCCGCCTTCCACCCAGCATCGGGAGGCGGAGCCGGAGAACCCCCAGCAGGTGGAGCCCCATCACCGTCCCCAGCGCGCCGGGGATCCACCGGTCAAGTTCGAGGCCCGTAAAGGCTGCCAGGAGGGCGCCGCCGGCCATCGCCGCGGCCGCGCCCAGCATCGCCAAGGTCAGGGCGCTTCCCGCCGTAAAACTCGCGGCCAGGCCCAGGCCCCATGCTCCCCCCCCTGAAACCCCGGTCTTGCCCCCATAGCTTCCGACATAGCCGCTGAACATGACCAGGATCGGAATGAAGCAGGGGGTGAGGGCGGTAGCCGTTCCTCCCGCGAGGACGAGGAGGTAAATCGCGCCGGAGGCGTCGATTCCCGCCAGTCGCTGGAGAAGGAAATCCATCCGGTTCTCCTCCCGCTGCGGGGGGTTCCCTCAGGGGGTCAAGATTTTCACCGAGGTCACCCGAAAACCGGCTCGCGCCGCGGCCTCCCGCAGATCCTCGATCCTGGCCCGCCCCGGATCGAAACGAACCACGGCTCGATCCCTTTCCATGCTCACTTCTACGGAATAGACCCCCTCCACCCGGGAGAGGCTGGCCTTGACCACGGCCGCGCAGGCCGCTCAGGTCAGGCCGAGACCTTCAAGCACCGCGATCTTGGCACCGGTATGGGACACCGGTAGGCTGTCGGATATCGCGGCTGGGTGAAGGATGATTGGGTTCTCCGCCAGAAGGGCGAATCCGGCGGCGATCCCGAGGGATACCGTCAGGACGACGGAGAGAGCCGCCCGCCAGTGGATTCCCCGGAAATGCATGCTTGGGAGCCTCCTTTCAACCGGGTCACCCGCTGATCGCCCGGCGATCAGCCTTGGTGACGGTCGGCGTACGCGGGGATCCGGTTCTGAATGTCCTACCGATCCTACAGATAGAATCTACGTGAAGGCGAGCCGGGTGATGAACGAAACCGCCGGGGAGGAGAAAGGGATGACCCGGCCTGGCGGGGCCGGGTCACCTGGAACGAGCTATCGATTGAACAGGCTCCGATGTAAACGAGCCGACCTGTACACGAACTGCCCTATAAACGAACCGTCCGATCGAAGGAGCATCCGGTCAAGTTCTTCGTCATCTTAGACACCCTGGAACTTCTGCCGGATCTGCTGAACCTGCTGCTGGTCGGCCGGCTGGGGCTGATACCAACCCCGGCGCTGCATGATGGAGAAGATTTTCTCCGCATTATGGAGTTCCTCGTTCTGGATATCCCGCATGGCCGCACGAACACCCGGGTTGGCCGACTCGTAGCAGGCGGTGGTGTAAGCTTGGCAGACGAACTTCTCCGTATCCAGGCAATCTGCCGCCAAGCTGCGATCCCCTAGCTGGGTGGTGTTGACGTTGGGCTTCATCTGCTGACCTCCTTTTCAGGGGGAATCCAGGGTCTAGTAGCGCCCCGGATCCTTGATCTGACCGGTGGTTCCCCACTGCCCACCACCGAACTGGTTCGGATCGGTGAACTGTCCAAAGTTGCCGAACTGCTGCTGACCGTACTGACTCTGCTGTCCCCACTGCTGCTGTTGCTGCCCCCACTGGCCTGCCTGGGGCTGGGCCTGCTGGAACTGGGAGCTGGCGCCGACCTGGTTCAGCAGGTGGTTGTAATGGCGCTGGTGGCTCTGCTGAATCTCCTGGAAGCAGCGCTTCAGCTCGGCGTCCTGGCAAACAGAGGCGGCGGAGGCGAACTTCTCGATCAACATCAACTCGCTGTTGATCCGGTCGCTCAGTTGCAGGGCTTCCATCTGGGTTAGCTGCAAGACGTACACCTCCTTTGGTAATAGAATCCTCGTCTAGTATTTGCAACGGAATGATGGATATCCCCGGGATCGGCCCGGCCGAAAAAATAAAGTCCGGGATCATCCAACGGGAGGGCGCGGGAGGTATGGATGACGGGTCGAACCGGAGCGGTATTTAGTGACTTCATGAATCATACCGTATTGGGGGTGGAGACCTTACCTGGTTTCTAATACTCTGCCGCGGGGAGGGAGTTCCAGGTTGTGGCGGAACCGGCTGGGATCCCGAAGGCTATCGGGCTCGAACCCGGGCACGGCCAAGGTGGTCAGGGTTTCCCTGGCCGGATTGATCATCTTCCCCTTGTTCCTGGGATACCTCGGAACCGTGGCCGTGAGCACGGAGTACTGGCCGTCCCTCTTGAAGCCCAATAACTGCGTCGAAGAAACGAATGTCTCCACCCTGCTTCCCATGACCGCCCTCTTCGCGGTACGGGCCCAGATTGAGCCCGTCGCCTCCAGACGCCGCCCAGGCATCCCCGAGCCCCCGCCGCCGCCCCCGGACCGCTTCGTGCTCGTCGACATCGGACGTCTGCAGCTCACCCTCTACAAAAACGGCCGGCCCGCCATCCGGTATCCCATCGCTGCAGGGCGGGCCGGGGATCCTTCACCCATCGGCGAGTGGCAGATCAGGAACAAGTTCCATGCCGGCGGCCCGTACGGAACCAGGTGGAACGGGATGAACGTCCCGTGGGGCATCTTCGGCATCCACGGCACCAACAACCCCGGTTCGATCGGCAGCTACGCCAGCGGCGGGTGTATCCGGATGTATAACCAGCACCAGGAGGCCCTCTACCCGGAGATCCCTGTCGGTACGCTGGTGAAGATGGTGGGCCGCGATCTGCAGCTTTACCCGCGGCCTTCCTATCACCCCGGAATGGCGGGTCAGCCGATCGTCCTGGTTCAGTACCAGCTCCGGAAGCTGGGCTTCTTTCCACACGTCGCCAACGCCCGTTTCGATGCCGTCATGGAGCAGGAGGTCCGGGTGCTGCAGACCTTTTATGGGCTCCAGGAAGATGGAATCATCGGCCCTGACGTGAAGACCATCGCTCAGATCCCCTAGACAACGTTCCGCCGCCGGGGGTCCTTCGGGAGGAATCAGGCTTGTTCGAACGGCTTTCGGGAATCCTGCGGCGGTTTCTCCTAACGGCGCTCTTTCTCCTGATCGTAGCCGGAGCGCTGGGCGCCCTGTTTTCCGTCCTGGTGCTTCACCTGCCTCCCCTCAAGATCTTCGACTGGCTGATCAGGGGCCGTGAGGCACCTCTCTTCTACCGGACCGAGCTTCCGAAAGATGAACGCTTCCGGATCACCCTGTGGGAATACGATTACCCGGTGCCTTACGGGGTCAGCCCCTACCGGAGCTACCTGGAAGAGGCCCTGGATGCTTTCAACGAGCTGTATCCCAACATCGAGGTCGAGGTTCAGTTCCTCAGGCCGGGGGAAGGCCAGGCCAAGCTTCGCCGCGCGCTGGCCGAAGGTTACCCCCCTGACGTCTATTCCACCTGGTGGGAGGAGCCCCCCGCCGTATACCCCTTCCAGGTCCCGGTGACGCCATACCTGCTTGAGGGAGAACGGGGGTCCTATTCGGAGACGGGTTGGCTGGCTTCCGCCAGGGGTCAGAAAGGTAAGGAGATCCTTTGGGCCTGGCCCAGGTGGCTCTTCGTTCGTGCGATGATGGCCAACCGCAACCTTCTGGATACGGCTGAGGTCAAGATCGAGGAACTGGCGGATGGGTGGACCTTGGATGATATGGCAACCTTGGCCGACCGCATCTTCGATCTGGAAAAAACCGCCTTTGGGGGTGCGGCGCCTGTAGTTCTGGCGGTCAACCCCGGAGGGGGATCTTTCCACCGTGAGTTGACCCTGGCGGCGGGGGTCCCGTCGCTGCTGGATCCCGTCAACGGGGAGCTGGCCTGGAAGCCGGCCGACGCCGAGGCCCTCGGACTGTGGCTGGAAGGGATGTCGGCCAAGCGCTCGCTGTCCCCCCAGGTGGGAGCCGCGCGGCGGAGCGCCGCGCCGCGGCGCTTCCCGGATCCCCAGGACACCAAGGGTCTGCCGGCGCCCCAGACGCTTACCCAGTTCCTGGCCGGAAGAGCGGTTCTGCTGGGAGGGGTGAACCCGGCCCTGGCCCATTATCTC